>JAUHYS010000140.1 GCA_030426445.1 bacterium | reverse complement strand
CACAATATCTAAGTCTCCGTCTCCTTCCATATCGAAGGTCTCGACAGAGTAAGCTGTCCCAAACCAATCAGAATCATCAGGCAGCTCTCCCCCACCTATCCATTGAACATCGCCTATTTTTATATCCACCCCGTCCGAGAACAAAGTCACAATAAAACTTCGCACTTGATCAACAGGCACATTATTGACTCCAATCGTAAAAAAGTGATGTCCAATCACAATCGCATCCAAGTTTCCATCATCATCAAGGTGCAAGGTTTTTGCTGCCCATGGATAAAAAGTATAATCGACTTCATTTGCTCCAAGTTCATCATCGACTTTTATCTCATCAAAGACTCCGAATTCGATACATTCACCCAAATCATTTAAGTCTTTACAACCCGCAAGCTGCTTTCTCATCACTATAAGAAGATCGGACATTTGCGCATCTCCAGCAAATTGCCCTTCGTGCACCTGTCTTGGGGCTGCTAACTCTGTATGAATATAATAATTTGTCTTAAAGTACTCATTTGGACCAAGGTCCCATTGGTCTAAATTTCTCATCCCTATCAAATGAGAACTGGGTTGAGTTTTTGAGCTCACCGCATCAAGTCCAGGCGAACCCGTATAGTCAAATATTGCTAATTCTCCAGGGTACTGAAGAAGCTCTCCGTCTGTGTCAATCCATGTGGGTTTATAACCATAATCCATCAAATCACCCGCTTGGGCCTGATATGAATACGAAGTAATGAAACTGATTAAAAATAAAAGAGACGCAATAGACTTTTTCATATTTTTCCCCGCTATTTAGTTTAAAGGCTGGAGTGCCTTTTATTGAAAACAATTGAAAACCTAAGTACCCGCTAACTTACAAACACCCATCTAGCTAGACATATACCTTCGATATTTTCAAAACCAAAAATTCAAAAAAATAAAATATATTAATGTAAGTAATTAATTAGGTTGTAGTGGAAGTCCAAACTAAAACAAAAGAGAACACTTTGCTTCCCCTACCCAATTATTCAATTAGCAAAGTCCTTAACTCAAAAATGGAATTTCTTCAAGTAAACTTTTTCTACTTTAAGATCTAAGCCTAAGAACTCTTAACTTTTATTAAATAATTTCAATGTCTTAATGAAGAGAAAAAGCATCAAAAAAAAACCACTCTATGGAACAGAAAATTAAAACTGAAATATATTTCAAGAAAATTAGTCTAAAAGCATCACTTTTTGGAATTGTTTTTTCTAAGAAGATTGCGAGCGCGTGACACCTTATCTTTCATCAACTTAAACTCAAGTGAATCCACTAAAGCCATACAGCTGGCTTGAATGATATTTTCACTAACTCCGACAGTCCCCCATTTGCTTTTGTCATCGGAAGATTCGATAAGAACGCGAACTTTAGAAGCCGTTCCAGCATGCCCTGGAAGAACTCTAACCTTATAATCAATTAAATGAACTTTTTTGAGTTGAGGAAAAAAACGCTCTAAAGCTTTACGAAGAGCATGATCCAATGCGTTCACAGGGCCATGACCTAAAGCCGCAGTATGTTCAGAAACGCCATCTACTGCGACCTGTACGGTTGCTTCAGAAAGCGGCATTTCGTTTTTCTGGTCTTTTTGATCTAAGACTCGAAAGGCCACGACGCGAAAAAAATCTTTATATTCTCCCTTGGCTTTTTTCATTAAAATTTCGAAACTAGCCTCGGCCCCTTCAAACTGGAACCCTTGATTTTCTAAATCTTTTAAATCATTGACCAACTTTTTAACTAAAGGATCCTTCTTTTTTAAATCAACACCAAACTCTTGCGCTTTAACTAAAATATTACTGGTACCCGAAAGATCACTTAATAAAAATCTTCGGTGATTACCAACTTGTTCCGGAAGGATGTGCTCGTAAGTGCTAGGGTTTTTCATGACTGCACTGACATGAATACCGCCTTTATGCGCAAAGGCCGAACGACCCACAAAGGCCTGCTGATGGTTAGGAGTACGGTTACTGAGTTCGTCCACATAATGGGAGACTTCTTGCAATTTATTCAATTGCTTATTGTTTAAAATATGTTTTTTCAGTTTAAGTTGCAAGTTAGCAATAACCGAAATCAAATTAGCGTTCCCGCAACGCTCTCCAATACCGTTAATGGTACCGTGCACTTGAGAAGCCCCCGCACGAAGAGCGCTTAAAGAGTTTGCAACACCTAATTCGCAATCGTTATGACAATGGATACCTATGGGAACATCAAATAGAGCTTTGACTTTTTGAACCAATTCTTCAACAGTATGCGGCAAAGTTCCACCATTAGTATCACAAAGGACTATAAAACTTGCGCCACCTTGCCCGGCTGCTTTTAATGCTTGCAATGCATAATCTGGATTTGCCAGATAACCATCAAAAAAGTGTTCAGCATCGAAGATGACTTCGTCAACCCGCTTTTTTAAAAAGGCTACAGAGTCATAAATCAGTTCTAAGTTCTTTTTTAAAGAAATCTTTAGGGCATCCGTTGCATGAAAATCCCAGGTTTTCCCGAATATAGTCACAACGGAAGTCTCAGCCTTTAACAAAGCCTGTAAATTAGGGTCTTTGGCTGGGGCATACTTGGGATGACGTGTGGAACCAAAGGCCGTCACTTTAGCTTTTTTAAGCTTAAGCTTACAGGCCTGACGAAAATAATCGAGGTCTTTGGGGTTGGAACCCGGCCAACCAGCTTCGATATAATGAATTCCCAATTCGTCCAGTTTTTGAGTGATAAGAAGTTTATCTTCTAAGGTAAAAGAAACTTCCTCCCCTTGGGAGCCATCCCTCAAAGTAGTATCATATAAACTGATTGCGTTTTTTTGTTTGGATGCCATACACCGATCACTTTTTATCTAGTTCAAAGGCCTCATGCAAGGCTCTCACAGCTAACTCAGTATACTTATCGTTAATAATAATTGAAATTTTTATTTCTGAAGTCGAAATCATTTGCACATTAATATTTTCTTTCGCAAGGGTTTGAAACATTTTGCTAGCAATCCCTGCATGGGAACGCATTCCCAAACCAATCACAGAAACTTTTGCAACATCTTCACTGGTTTCAACGTGCTTTGCGCCTATTTCTTGGGCGACTTGCTTAACAATACTGAGGGCTTTTTCTAAATCAGCATGAGTCACCGTAAAAGTTAGGTCGGTTTTACCTTCTAAACTGATATTTTGGACAATCATATCCACATTGATATTGGCTTCTGAAATTGGAGCAAAGACCTTACTGGCGATACCAGGAACATCTGGAACCTCCCGCACGGCAATCTTGGCCTCGTTTCTGTCAAAACTAATTCCGGTAACTAATTGACTTTCCATGTTTGCGTCCTCCTGAACCACTAAGGTCCCTGGTTGATTATGAAAAGAACTTCTGACTTCTAAGGGAACTTTATACTTCGCAGCTAATTCTACCGAACGTATTTGTAAAACTTTGGCTCCGGTAGAGGCCATTTCGAGCATTTCTTCATAGGAAATCCTCTCGATTTTTTTCGCTCCCGAAACCAAGTTTGGGTCCGTGGTAAAAACTCCATCCACATCGGTAAAAATCTGACAAACATCTGCCTGAAGAGCCGCTGCCAAGGCAACCGCTGTGGTATCGGAACCTCCCCGCCCCAAGGTCGTGACATTATTATTTTCGTCGATGCCTTGAAAACCAGGAACAACCACAATATTGCCCGCAGAAAGTTCTTGGCGAATCCGACTGTCGTCAATCATTTTGATCCTGGCCTTACTATGTGCAGAATCTGTTAAAATTTTAACTTGATGCGCTAATAAACTAATCGCTGGAGCAGCCACATCCTGTAATGCTAAAGCCAGTAACGCAATCGTCACTTGTTCCCCGGTGGAGACCAAAACATCGTACTCCCGGCCTTCGGGCATACTCATGATGTCTTTACTAAGACCTACCAAACGGTTAGTCTCACCAGCCATTGCACTCACCACAACCACTACCTGATCTCCGTTATGTTTATCTAGTAGTACTTGCTTGGCAACATCGCGAATTCGCTCAATGGAACCAACTGAAGTTCCTCCAAATTTTTTAACAATTAATGCCATATTAACCTAAAAATCATCCAAAGTTTCCGAGACTTCAACTTCAAATCTGGTTAAAGCTCAATCTTAATATTTTTTGATTTGAAATGAAGTAGAATGATCAATGAGAACTAAAAGCCTTCATCAATTTTTATGGAGTCAATCATTTGATCAAGATCTCCTCCTATCCCCAGGTCTTCAATGGCCTCACGAACACCATCTTTATAATATCCTCGGTCTGATGATGAGCTGTCAAAAGAAATTTCACTTCGAATATCATACTTGAGTTTAGCTAAGGCTTGATCCGGGTCTGAACGTAATATGTTGTCAATATAACGATTAAGATTCTTTGATGCTTTTTTCTGACGTTCAACTCGAAGCTTTTTCCAGTTTTTTAAATAATGAAAACGGCAATAACCCGATGTTGTTGCTTGGTTAAAGCAACCTTGTTCTTTACAAAGCTTAATTTTTGGTGACATATCTGTTTTCCACAGGTTATCCACAATTTTTTAGTGGAACCCCATCCCTTTAATTTTATTAAATAACACCTGAAATCGAGATAGCTTTTAATAGGTTAATTGTCAAATTTTGTCATAGTTTTTTCAAATTTCTTTTTACGGCGTAAGGTTTCTTTTTCTTCTTTTTCAATTTCTAAGCGAAATTCTGGTCGCATCGCATCTTTTGTGCTTTTTTTAAGGTATTTATCCTCTCGCCAACGCAATAACACCAAGCCCACAAGTAATAATAAAGTGACTAATATAAATATCACAAACCACATAGAGTAAAACCTACGATATAAATTAAGATATAAATTAACAATAAATATTAACTACTTAGATTCTACCTGATTGAGCATATCCATCAAAGGTTTTTTAATTGCGGAAATTTTTCTGCGATCTGTAATCTTGTGACCAAATATATCCTTCACATAAAAAACATCCGCAACCTGATCTACCTTAGTTGAAATTTTAGAAAGTTCAATATACAAATTGAGCCTTTGCATTTCTTTTACCAGGTCATACAAAAGACCTATCCGGTCACTAGTATAGACATCAATGACGGTATAATAAGGACTCACCATATTATCAATATGAACACGAGGTGGAAGACGACTGACTCTTTTTTCTTTTAAAATCTTGGACCTAGAACCTTGTTTTTTTTGATAATAACCTTCTAAAGAGACCTTTCCTAAAAAAAGGTCTATGAGATCTCTTTGTAGAACTTCAAACCGTTGTTTTTCTTCTATTAAGAAGCCTTTTTCCCCTGTGACTTTAAGTAAAAGAAGCACACCACCTTCGGTATCGGTAAATTGCTCTAAACTTAAAATATTGACCTGATTGGCTGCCATCACACCGGTAACTTGTTCAAATAAATGAGGAGAGTGTAGCGTATGAATCAAAATAGAACTGTATTTTGCTTTTGGAAATACCTGATAATGAAAAGCAGTTCCATTCTCCTTTTCTTTTTGTAAGATTTTAAAGTGTTTTAAGATTTTTTTAGGTTTATGAGCTAAAAAATAGCGAGGAGGCATACTGTCTAGAAAAGTTTGCAACTCCTTAATGTCAACTTCATTAGAATAATTTTTAAGAGTTCTCTCTTTGACTTGCTCCATAATCTCTGCTGCGCGCTCACTATTGAATTCACCTTGTTCTAGAACATTTCGAGTTTTTTGATAAAGCTCTACAAGCAAAGCGCCTTTCCAAGGTGTCCATACCTCTGGACCGACCGCCCTAATATCCGCCCAGGTCAAAACAAATAACAGGTTAAGTCTTTCCAGACTCTCAATCGTTTTTGCAAATTGGTTAATCATATTAAAGTCTTCAAGATCCCGCCGCTGCGAAAGATGTGGCATAATTAGATGCGCTAACACCAAAAATACCACCAACTCTCTTTGTGCATCGGCATAGCCCATGCGCTTCATGATTTTTTCGGCAAGCTCGGCCCCTACTTCAGAGTGACGCCCCCCTTTTCCTTTACCGATATCATGAAATAGAGTCCCTACAACAAGGATCTCA
>JAUHYS010000139.1 GCA_030426445.1 bacterium | reverse complement strand
AGTTTCAAAACCTACTCGATAATATGTTTGAAACCATGTATGATGCACCGGGCATTGGTCTGGCTGCGGTACAAATCGGTGTTTTAAAACGTGTTATGGTCATGGATCTTGGGATAGAAGAGGGGGAAGTGATCGAACGAGAACCTCGTGTACTCATCAACCCTCAATTGACTCAGCAAGAAGGGAGCCTTGTATGGGAAGAAGGCTGCCTCAGCTGCCCAGAAATCGTGGTGCCTATGAAGCGCTTTCAAAAAGTTACGGTAGAAGGCATCGACCGCCATTCCCAGCCTCTCAAAATTAATGCAGAGGATCTTTTAGCCGTGGCTCTCCAGCACGAAATTGACCACATGGATGGCAAGCTCATTTTGGATCAACTCAGTCAACTGAAACGCAGTCGCTATAAAGAAAAAGTTCAAAAGGGAAAAATTGCCATTCGCTAAGCTTTTTGGACTTGATCAAATACTTGTACATGTTATAATGGTGCCTTGGGAGAACTTTTTAAAAAAGGTAAGAGAATGGAAGTCATCACTTATAGCGAAGCCCGAAACAATCTAAGACAATTACTAGAAAGCGTGATTCAAGATGCGGATTATAAAGTCATTAAACTCCGCGATTCCAAGGATGACGCGGTGGTCTTGTCTTTAGCAACTTTTAATGGCTATCTCGAAACCTTTCATTTATTAAGTTCTCCAGCAAACGCGGCTCATTTATCAAAATCAATTCAACAATACCAAAAAGGTAAAACAAAAAAAAGAAACTTAGTCCATGAGTAAAAAGCTAGTTTGGACGGAAGCTGCTTGGAACGATTATCTTTACTGGCAATCACAAGACAAAAAAACTCTAAAAAGAATCAACAAACTCATCGAAGCTTGCCTACGCAATCCCTTTGAAGGTATTGGTAAACCTGAAGCCTTAAAGGAGAACCTCTCTGGATTCTGCTCTCGTCGCATTGATCAAACCCATCGTTTAGTTTATGCAATTGAAAAAAATTTGATCACGATTATTTCATGCCGTTATCATTATTAAGTGTTGAGGATAATTCACCATGCTAAAAATCATCTTTATGGGAAGCCCTGAAATCGCTATTCCCTCTTTAGAAAACCTTCATGCTGCAGGTCATGAAATCCTGGCCGTTGTCACGCAACCCGATCAACCCAAGGGGCGCGGCCAAGTACTCAGCCCTCCACCGATCAAAATCGCAGCGCAAAATTTGGGTTTGCCGGTATGGCAGCCTCAAAAACTTAATGAAGAAAACTTTTTACAAGACCTAAAAAAAGCCAATCCGGATATCATTTGCGTTGTTGCCTATGGAAAAATTCTTCCTAAGGAAATTTTGTCGCTGCCTGATTTTGGCTGTATCAATTTACATTTTTCTTTGCTTCCAAAATATCGCGGGGCAGCCTGCGTCGCTAAAGCTCTTATCAATGGGGACGACGAAAGTGGTGTCACCACCATGCTCATGGAAGAAGGCCTGGATACTGGCCCGATTCTAATGCAATGGACCGAAGAAATCTTACAAGACGATACCACAGAAACTTTAAGCGCTCGCCTTTCTAGTTTAGGCGCACAGCTCTTGGACAAAACCTTGCAGGGCATTGAAATGGGCAATCTCAAACCAGTCATACAAGACGATGCACTCGCCACCCTGGCCCCGCGGCTCAAAAAACAAGACGGGCAAATCGATTGGTCAAAATCTGCTACCCACTTATTCAACCTTTATCGTGGACTGACACCTTGGCCCGGTGTGTTTAGTTTTTTTCAAAATAAACGCATCATTCTTAATGAACTTAAACTCGGCCCCCAGGAAAAATTTGGTCAAATGGGAACATTTCGCTTGCAAAATAAAATGGGAATCCAAGTTCAATGTGGTGAAGGGACTTTATGGATCCAACAGCTTAAACCCGAAGGAAAAAAGATTTTGCATTTTGAAGATTTTATGCGAGGTCTGCAAAATAAAACCCGACTTCAATTTGAATCCAAAACTTGAACCTTAAAAAAATGCCGAAACTCATTGCCGCCTCAATTTTATCCGCTGACTTTACCCGTTTGGGTGAAGAAATCAAAACGGTTGCTGCTGCAGGCGCCGATATCATTCACTTTGATGTGATGGACGGTCATTTCGTCCCTAACCTTACGGTGGGTCCCATGGTCTTAAAGGCAGTCCGCAAGATCACAAAATTGCCTATTGATGCCCATCTCATGGTTGCCAATCCCGATCAGGTTTTAGAAGATTACATTGCTGCAGGCGCCAATTATCTCAGTGTCCATGTCGAAGTCTGCCACCATCTGCACCGCACGCTACAAAAAATTAAACAACTTGGAGCCAAAGCAGGAGTCGCACTCAACCCCCACACACCGATTGCTTCTTTAGGCTATATTTTAGAAGAAATCGACTTTATCTTGGTAATGACCGTCAACCCTGGTTTTGGGGGTCAAAATTTTATTCCTGCCGCCTTTAAAAAGGTCTCCGAACTCCAAGAAATCAGAGCAAAACACCAACTTTCCTTTATGATCGAAGTCGATGGGGGTATTAAAGTCGATAATATCCAACAAGTTTCTCAGGCAGGCGTGGATATTTTTGTCGCCGGCTCCGAGATATTTCATTCTAAGGACTACTCCGAAACGATAAAAAAAATGCGCCAAGGAATGTAAAACTCACCCCTTCACACAAACCACTTGTTTCAGCTTATAAACTATCTCCACCAAATCCTCTTGGGCCTGCATGACTTGGTCAATGGGTTTATAGGCAGCGGGTGTTTCATCGAGTACCTCTAAATCTTTGCGGCACTCGACACCCTCGGTGGCCTTAATGTGGTCATCCAAAGAAAAACGTTGCTTGGCTTGGTTGCGGGACATCAAGCGTCCAGCACCGTGACTACAACTGTTAAAGCTCTCGGGATTGCCTTTACCCCGCACAATGTAGGAGCACGCTCCCATACTCCCTGGAATGATTCCCAAGTCACCTTGTCTTGCACTGACTGCCCCCTTACGGGTCAACCAAACCTCTTTACCAAAATGCCATTCCTTTTGGACATAGTTATGATGGCAATTCACTGCTTGTTCTATGGTTTTAAATTCGCGGATGCCTCGTGTCTCACGCATCGCCTTTAAAACCGCTTCCATCATTAACTCGCGATTGATGCGGGCAAAGTCTTGCGCCCAAAGGACGGCCTCCACATAATCGTCAAAGTGTTTGGCCCCTTCCGAAAAATAAGCCAAGTTGGCATCGGGTAGGTTTTTAAGGTGTTGTCGCATGTCAATTTTGGCAAGCTCGATAAAATAAGTCCCAATGCGATTGCCAATTCCTCGAGAACCACTGTGTAACATCACCCAAACATCAGAAGCTTCATCCAAACAGATTTCGATAAAATGATTGCCCGTTCCCAAGGTGCCGAGGTGGCGGATGTGGTTAGAGCGATTGCTCTCCACCTTAGGGTTTTTAGCTACAATATTTTTAAAACCCGTTTCTAGTTTTTCCCAGGCCTTTTTTTGCGGTCGGGGAATGTCCCGCCAAGCCCCCTTATCGCGAAAGCCGCCGTGATGCGTCCGCCCATGGGGAACGGCTTTTTCGATATTTTTACGGAGCTCTTTAAGATTTTCGGGCAGGTCTCGAGCATTGAGGCTGGTTTTGACCGCTATCATGCCACAACCAATGTCCACACCGACAGCTGCAGGAATAATGGCACCCAGGCTGGGAATGACACTCCCTACTGTCGCACCAATGCCCCAGTGCACATCGGGCATCACCGCCATGTGCTTATAAATAAATGGCATTTTTGCGACATTAGCCAGTTGCTCCCAAGCCTTCTCATCGACCTCAATTCCCTTCACCCAGGCTTTAATGGGAAGGCTCTGTGAGGATTGAATCAGTTGATAGGATACTTTTGTCATCTTAAAATACATCTATCATAAAAATGATTGAAATGCTTTCAACTTTCTTAAGATTAAGAAGTGGCTCAAAGTCTATCAAAGACTTTACAGTTTTTAGAATCACCCTTAAAATATTAAGATAAAAGTGAGGTGAATTAAATAGAAACGTTGATATCAATATAACCTATGGAAATCTTTCCTTTAAAAACAGAAAACAGTAAAAATAATCGAGAGATATTGCTTGCAAAAATACAGCAACTCAAGGATCAAATTGCCGATTTAGAAAGAGAAAACCGCATCCTTAAGGCAAAACCTTTTCATGAGATCTCGGGTCCCACGGTAAAAGTGCCTCATGAGGTAAAACCCCTTTTTGATCAAGCAGAAGAACTGGTTAAACGGTATTTTAAAGGTCTTAAAACCGATCCCGCTCGGGGAACCATCGAAATCAGTGGTCAACGCTATTTACTGATTCGGGCTTCAGCACTTTCTTTTGATTTTTTAAAGACTTTCCAGGATCTTTATGCAGATCGGGGCAATCAAGAAGCGTTACGCATTGGCAGAAATTTTCTTTTTGATATCGCTCATGTGATTGGCATGCAAGATGCGAAAAGTTTCATTCAAAAAATGAATGTAACCGATCCCATTCAAAAGCTTTCTGCAGGTCCCGTCCACTTTGCCTTCTCCGGCTGGGCACTTGTGAATATTTTACCCGAAAGTAACCCTACCCCAGATGAAAATTATTTCCTTAAATATTCCCACCCCTACTCTTTTGAAGCAGCTTCGTGGATAGAATCCATGCAAAAAATGGACTCACCGGCCTGTATTATGAGTTGTGGGTATTCTTCTGGGTGGTGCGAGGAGAGCTTTGGTATTCCCTTAACTGCAGTGGAAACTGAGTGCCGAGCCAAAGGAGACGAAGAATGTCTCTTTATTATGGCTCCACCTAATAAAATTAATAACTACCTTAAAAAAGAAAATAAACTAAGCAATGGCATTCATATGTTAAAAAAATATGAAGTCCCCAGCTTTTTTCAAAGAAAAAAAGTCGAAGAAGAACTCAGACACGCGAAACAACGAGCCGAAGAATCTGAAAAAGTCAAAACAGAATTTTTAGCCAATATGTCACATGAAATCCGCACCCCACTCAATGCTATCATTGGTTATGTGGATATCATACTTAGAGAAAAGGTCTCACCGGAACATCGCGAGTATTTAGAAATTGTCCAAGAAAGTGGTAAAGTCCTGCAGGCCATTATAAGTGACATCCTTGATTTATCCAAAATAGAAGCCGATCAGCTACTAATCGAAAGCGTGCCTTTTTCTCTAAAAGATATCTTAAAAAATGTTTCCTCGGCTTGTAATGCCATTATTAAACAAAGAAACCAGGATATTCAGCTCGACCTTGATTTAGACTCTGCACAAGACATTGACTTTATTAAGGGAGACCCTACGCGACTACGACAAGTCCTCTTTAATCTACTTTCAAATGCGATTAAGTTTACTAAAAAAGGGAAAATACAATTTGGTTATAAAAAAACCCTAAAAAATGAATTAACTTTTTTTGTCAAAGACACGGGCATTGGCATTTCTGCTGAAAAACACCAACAGATATTTAAGATTTTTGGTCAGGCGGATGCTTCCACAACCCGCAAGTACGGAGGCAGTGGCCTGGGGCTCGCGATTACAAAAAAACTTGTTGAGCTCATGGGAGGAAAAATCTGGTTAAAATCCGTTCCCAAACAGGGCTCCTCTTTTTATTTTAATATTCAATACAAAAGCGCCAAAAAACCTAAAACCGTTCCAAAAGCACAAACCCCCAAAGAGGTTCATCAAAATAATCACTTTAATATTTTGATAGTCGAAGACAATAAGGTAAACCAACAACTAATCAAAAAAATTCTGCAAAAAGAGGGCTATCAGGTTTCCTGTAAAGAAAATGGCCAGGATGCCGTTGATGAAATTGCGCGCAATGACCATATTGACCTTGTTTTAATGGATATTCAGATGCCTGTTATGGATGGCTTAGAGGCAACCGAGCAAATTAGAAAGCTAGAAAAAAAACAAGGAAAAAAAATTATTCCTATCATCGCATTAACCGCAAGCGCAATGAAGAGAGACAAGGAAAAATGCATCAAAGCAGGCTGCGATTACTACCTAACCAAGCCGGTTATTTATGATCAACTCTTAAAGGCATTAGAAAAATTCCTG
>JAUHYS010000138.1 GCA_030426445.1 bacterium | reverse complement strand
TCCATCGACGGACATCGCCATGTCGCTTTCCAAAACTCCGACGCTAAAAGCTATAGCGCTATCAGTTCGGAAGATATTTTAGCTTATCTAGAAAGAATGTTTGTAGAGATTATCGCTCCAGAGAAATAAGGCCTGATTTATAGTTGCAAATTCACCGATATCTCGATAGAAGAAGTCCTGATTTTTTACATCAAATGTGATGAAATAAATACATTTGTTCCCACTTCAAGGGACAAGAAGCAATGGTTTGATTTTTCCCAATGGATCAGGAAAAAATAAATCCAGAAAACTCTGGGGTTCATACCATTGATTACCCAACCATCAAATTAAAATGGAGAAAAAACATGATTCAAGTTCAACAAAAAGCCCCTGATTTTACCGCAACTGCCGTTGTCGAAGACAATTCTTTTAAACAAATCTCTCTTTCGGACTTTAAAGGCAAAAAAGTCGTTCTTTTCTTTTACCCACTTGATTTTACTTTTGTCTGCCCCACCGAAATCATTGCCTTTAGTGAACAAATCGAAGAGTTTAAAAAACGCGGAGTTCAGGTTCTAGGCGCTTCCATTGACAGCCAGTTCAGCCATCTAGCATGGAAAAAAACTCCACGTGCCGAAGGCGGCTTGGGCGAAATTCAATATCCTTTAATTGCCGATACCACCAAAGATATTAGCCGCAAATATGGAGTGCTTTTAGAAAATGCGGGCATTGCGCTTCGTGGGCTTTTTCTGATTGATGAAGAAGGTGTACTCCGTCACCAAGTTGTCAATGACCTTCCCTTAGGTCGCAGTGTGGAAGAAGCCATCCGCGTAGTGGATGCTTTAGATTTTTTCCAAAAAAATGGAGAAGTCTGCCCTGCTAACTGGAAACCTGGTTCTGATACCATCAAACCAAATCCAAAAGATTCTAAAGAATATTTTTCAAAACATGGTTAATTGAATTTCAAACGTTCCCTGTCCTTCCTTCCCGCATAAATGCGGGACAAAAAAACCAGAGTCTCAAGAGGAGGGACAGGGGGCGTTTGACTTAAGCTTATTCTAAGGATAGGTTATAAACCTTAGGTTCTGCTTCATATTCCACCACCATCAATTCTTGACGATTGGCTTCTGTGCATTGGGGATGGTAAAGCGAGTCCATCAAATCGGTAAGTTCATCATGGTCGGTCCCTTTTTTAACTGCGGCCAAGCCATAAACGGTTTCTCCATCATCCACAACCGACAGAGAACCCACTCGGCGGCCATCTTGTACCGTCCACAAATCCCAAACTTCTCCGGTCACAGCATGGGCAACTCGAGTTGCATAAAAAGTACGGGGTTCATTCCGAGTAATCGGAGTGACTTTTGAATCTCTTGACATAATTCTACCTAAACAAAAAAATTAGCTTAACTCAACGACCTTTTTGACAAGCTTCTCAATGCCCGCTGCAGCTTCTTGAATGGATTGGGCACACATATAAGCGGGTGTAGACACAATTTTATGTTCAGCATCGATAACAATATTCTCTACTTCACAATTTTGGTGTTTGGCACCCATGCTTTCTATTTTTGTCGCCACTCCGGTATCCTGACCAATCGTTAAGGTTGGGTGAATATCTGCCCCCAAAATACTGGCAATAGTTGCCGGAGCAATACAAATAGCCCAATGGGTTTTTGTTTTTGACAAAGTTCTTGAACCAAACGAGCCACTTCGGGATGGGCTTGAGCTTTGTCTCCTACAAAAGCAAAATTACTTAAATTTTTTGCTGCTCCAAATCCACCCGGCAAAATCAAAGCATCCATATCCTCTGCACTTAATTTTGCAATATCTTGAATATTACCACGGGCAATACGGGCAGATTCGACTAAGACATTTCTTTTTTGTCCTGTTGGTTGTTGGGTTAAGTGATTAATTTCGTCAAACTCAACATTAGGTGCCATAATGACCGCCTCCGCTCCTAAACGGTCTAAAGCCAACAAGGTAATCACAGCTTCATGAATTTCCGAGCCATCATTCACCCCACACCCAGAAAGTAACACACCAATTTTTTTCATAAAAACTCCTTCTTTTATACAAGAAAAGTGGAACGATATTAACAATCTTGTTTTCTGCTTGCAATGCTTTTCATTGATCGATAACTAAACACCTGATGCTCTCTTGGACCTTACAATTTTTCTATCTACTGGGCCTAGTCGTATGGGTTGGCGGCATCAGTTTTTTTTCATTTTTTACCACACCCATGGCTTTTCGTTACTTGCCAAGAGAAATAGGCAGTCAATTTATCAGTCACATCTTTCCAAATTACTATCTGATGGCTTATATTTGCGGTACTATTTTAATTTTTACTAGCATTGGAGAAAGTATTCTCGCCAAGCAAGTCCCTTGGATCCGTGTTGCTTTAATTTGCCTAATGTTAGGGTCCAGTGTTTACGCAGGCCGTGTTATCTTACCCAAAGCACACCAATTAAAAGTTCAGTTAAAAGCCCTGGAGGAAAGTATCCAAGCAACACACCCAATTAAGAAACGCTTTGATACCCTACACTTTCGATCAGTCATACTGAATATGGCTGTTCTTATCATGGGTATCGCATTAATCGGGATTTTATCCTGGCGATTACGCATTTAAACTAATCTCAATTTTCCGATCAAACCATGACAACTTGAAACCGTTGCTATGAAGACTTCCACCACAAGCTTTCTTTCTAATGCATCGAGCATTTTTTTAAACTGAGTTTGTATGTCGATAAATGGAATAGTCCCCACCCCATGAACCCGATGCTGACATTGCAAGATATGAACGGAACGTTTTGTGGATGATTGATCAAAATAATTTTGTAAACTGGGTTTCATATCCCAATGACGTGGGCTCCGAATCGCTGGACAGGTTTTAGGCTCAATACAATTAACTGGACAAATCCATTCAGCAAAGCTCACTGCGTGATTTCCCGAACCCAAGGGAATCTGGATAGGTATCGCTAAGTTTTTTGAATCTGACGGAGTCAAGGCTTCCTCTTTTAACTGCAATCCTGGCAGCTTTTTCATAGCTGCCCGCATAAAAGCCAACTGCAATATATGTGGAGAAAGCGGCGAAGGCACCCAGTGATCCCAAACTACCATAGGATCGTTTAATGTCCTCAACAATAATTGAGTCAGATAGTCGATCCAATCGGATGCGACAATCTCGAGTTTTTTAGAGTCACATGCAACCTGAGTGAGTTGACAATTTTTATTTTGATCAATAGCAATGATTTTTTCAAACTGCACAAGATCTAAACGTTCGGCACGTAAAAGCCACTTAGCATACTGAGTTCCAAAACAACCTCCCCCAACGACATAAAAATTCCTTGCTTTGATTTTTTTTTTACAGCCATTCTTCAAACCTAGCCTGGGATCAAAAAAGAAAGGTTATTCATTATCTGGTGTTTTTTTAGGGTCGAAGGGAAGAACAATAGCAGGGTTGCTATATTGCTGCTCTCCTTCTACAATGGACTCAAGGCGAGACATTTCTTTCACGCCAAAGCTAATAAGAGCTGAAAGCAGGCGTAAATAATTTTTGTCTTTTTGTGAAGTCTCACGGTCAAAATTATTAAAAATTTTAAGAGCACCTGAGACCATCTGCGAAGTTTCCCCTTGCGCGTTTGTATTTTTATTTTTCAAATCTTTAGACTGCAAGTCTTGCTTGCTATTTTTTGTGAATTCTTCTGTCATAATTTTATCATAGACGGATGCCCCCTCGATGGACAACTCTAAAATGCAAATTTTATGATTTTTTTATAGAAATTCAATCTTTTTGACGCCGTGCAGCATCCTGAATATGAGTCAATTTTTTAAGATCTTTTTCACTAATGTCAAAATTTTCGTGCCCTTCGATACCAGATTCCTTTGCATACTTGATAGCAGTCGCGACAGCACGCCATACCTTGTCATCAAGATCCTCATAGGCAATATCAAAGGCTTTTTTTAATATACGAAGCTGTTGTTCTTCTGGAAGAGACAAAACACGCCGTTTAAAGTCTTCATAGTTTTTAATGGGGGATTCTTTATCTTCTGTCATAATTTTATCTTACGCGTTGGTGATGTTTTCGACAAGAGCGGCATCCTGAGGTAGACGAGCGTCATAACAAGACTGTAAAAAAGCACGATTATCATGCAGGCCAAATTCTTCTATGGCCCTTTCGATTAGTTCTAAACAGGTACCTTCAATTCCATAAACAGAAAGCCTTTTTTTACGAGAAACTGGAGACCAACCAAAGAGAGCATGAACCGGAAAACCATGACTTGTCAACTGAGTAATCGCCGCCTGACGCGCTGCCGCCGCTAAGGTGTTTCCCTTAATACTCGCGGTATCAAAAACTTTCCCAACTGTACTTTTTGCTGCAGATGAGGGTTTTTTAACTTGGGGAACTTGATCAGCTCCCTCGTGAATCAAACTTTTTAAGATTGCATTAAAATTAATTCCAACAGATGACATGTTATTCTCCCTACAAATGAACTGCTAATGTAGTGTAATCAATAATTATTTTTTTTTCCAGTTTAAATATTGAGTTTAAAATCAAAAATGGAAAAAATGTTTTCAAAATTCATGAAAAAATAAAAAATACTTAGCTATTCAGCTATGCAGCTATTAATATGCATAATTTATGCCATAACTACTTTAATAAAGTGCTATTTAAAATAATTATAACTCTATGATTTTTATATATTATTAATCGTCATATTAAAGTTGTTCCATTGAGTTCAAAGTGAACTATATAAAGTAAACGCGTTGATGCACAAAAACCCTTCATATTCTTAAAAAAATGGTGAGAAAAGTCACCATAAAATGGTTCTCAGTCCAAATCATGAAGCCAAATAAAACTAAGGCTAAAATCGGTATAAAAATTATAATACACAACTCTGTGATTTATAATGATCGATAAAACTAAATAAATACGAAAATTAAGAATGCAAAATCAGCATTCTATGGTATTTAAAGAAATGTTCTCTTAACCAAAACCCTTATTAAATTATGGCCATCAACTCTTTAATCAATAAAGCAAAAGAACTTTTTACAGGAAATCAAGAGGAAAGTTCTGATATCCAGCCAGGAGATACGATTTCAAGTTCTCCAGAATCCACTGTTTCTAGCCCTCCTGATGATGTAGATATTTGCACTGAGAAAAATCTTTCTTATCCTGATCAGGTTAGCTACGCAAGTGACGCTCAACAACTCGCAACAATGTCTGCAAGCAAGCAAAGCCAGGAAGCCAACATTTGTTATCCCGAAGAAATATCCTCTCAAGCAGGGTCAGAAGAAGCCTTTTTTATCAGCGAACGCAATCAAAGTCCTTACGTAAACGAATACGAAGGTTCAACAATAACTTCTCCAAGCTATTACGAACCCAGAACTTCAGAATATGGCTTTGAGGTCAGCAATCCCCAACGACAAGTAGTCTCCAATCTTTATGCTCGTGCAGACCATGCCGTCCAATCTCACCAAGAAAAAATCGCTGCAGAATATCAGCAAAAAACACAAGACCCAGGCTGGTACCAAAAGGATCAATGGGTTTACTCCAGCGAAAGAGGTTTTAAAAAGGATAAAAAACACTTAGCAAATTTAAACGAGCGCATTGCCGAAAAGTCTAAAAAGGTCCAAGCCAATATGGACGAACTCGTGGATTTAACAGGCGAAGCCCCTGCTTCCTTGGAGGCCAACGCAAGTTTCCTTGAAGAAAAAATTAAAAGCACCGAAAACTTAAACAATGAACTCATCACTCTACAAAACGAACGCAATGCACTGAACGCCAAGCAGCAGTTTTATCTAGCTCAAAAACAAAGCACCGCATATCAGAGAGAAATCACCACCGGCATGGATGAAATCAATGCTGTCATGCTGGAACAAGAAAGAAGTGACGTTATTGACCCCTATGTATTAGAAGAAGGGCCTATTAATACCCATACCAGTGATTTTTCTGGACTCCCTCCTCAAGGGCTACCCGAAGATGTCAATGCATCCTTTGATGTCTTAAATGATTACATCAGCCGCGCCGATAGCTTTGATCCCAGCCTAGCGGCCGATTTAAGAGTGCAGCGAGCCCGTCTTTATGATCAAGCAGGTGCCTTTGATCGTGCTGACCTAGACCTCT
>JAUHYS010000137.1 GCA_030426445.1 bacterium | reverse complement strand
ACCGCTCTAATGGAAAAAGCCATGCTGAAGCCCTGAATTTGGCTTATGAAACGATGCGCGACAAACATGTTTCTCCAAAACTCAATCCCGCAGCTTTGAGTTCTGAAGCACTTTCTTTTTCCTTACATGATTCTCAATTATCTTCCCAAGCCGAAGCCATGATCCAGCATTATAATGACTTTGACGGAATGCTTCCTGTTCAAGTTGAGATTCAAGGAGAAACTAAAAAACTCAGCCTGACTTTAGACGATACTGATTCCATGCACCGTTGGAAAGTCTCTCAAGTCGTGGAAGACCCACAAAAACTAGGTCATGTTTTGTTAACTCTAGAAGGAATTTCTGAAGGTTCTCAACACAAACAACTCGGCAAAAACCTAAAACAAAAAACGACTCTTTCTTTACCCAAAAAAGTCTACGATCATTTGCTTAAACAAAAACCTAATGGAAAACTCAGTGAGCTAAGTCTTATCCCAGAAGTCAGTGGTGGTGCAGGGAAAAGATTAACAGATTCCTCTACACTTTCTTCTTATGAAATAGAAGCTCTAGAACAGCTTTATAATCAATATAAAAATTCTACTTTAGGTCAGGAGGAAGATCAAGCTCTCAACAAATTGGCTAAGCACGCTTTCCACAGTTTTGATACGTATGCTGAACCTTTACGCTTAGGTAACCCATCTATAGAAAAACAACTACAAAAAACGATTGAGCATGAAATTGTAAGGTTAAGCCAAGAGTATTCTCAAAAAACAAGCTTATTCTCTCGCATGAAGGGAAAACTCTTTAATGAAGAAGCCTCTTATGTCATAGAAAATTTGATACAGCGATTAAGTAAAATACAGAAGATTGTGTATGGTTTCCCTCGAGAACTGCACAGGTCTATAAAAGATTTTTGTGAAGGTAATGGCTATTGGTTACCTTCTGTTACAGAAATAAAGGTAGCGCTTATCAACTCTTCTTTGAGGGAATTCAATCCCAATAGCGGTATAGGGTTACTTCAATTGACCCTCGAAGGAGATATGCAAAAGTACCGAACTGATCTTCGTTACTTTCAAAATGTTGTCACAGAGATGACATGGGAAGATTCTTCTACAAAACAAACGGGCCCATTAGAAATCATACTAAGTGGATTAAGCACTTATAATAAACTCAACCCTTTTGAAAAAAAAGCTTTTCTTATCCAACTTCTTTTTCAGCGCAGTTTAGCTGAAGACTCCCCATATTTTGAAACTCTTTTAAAAGAGAAAACAGAAGAGCTAGGAAGGCCTCTCAACTATGAGGAAAAAACTAAGCTCTTTATTAAACATCAACAAAAGAGGATTGAATTTCTTATTGCAGAGATTCGAGGCAAGACAGAAAACTTAAAAACTCTAGTACAAGAAGCCCTATCAAGATTTCAAGGTTGGAATTCATTAAATTCAGAGTCTAAAAAAAGAGTCTATAGGGATTTTATGCTGTACTACCTAGAAGCTGATCTGGAACGTAAAATTGAAACCCCAATACTAAATGGAAAGGTTGCCATTGAAAATGAGGTGCAAAGACAAAGCGCTTTAGATCGATTAGAGATGAGTATGGGTGAGATACCTAACAACCCCAACTTCATCCAAAAAAGAATCTACCACGCCTATCTCTACCAAAAGTTTGAAGCAGAACACTTCTCAAAAATACAAGACTTCTCTAAAGAACATTATTTTGTGCTCGATGCGATTTGGTATAATCTCAACTTAGGCTTAGATTTTATAAATAAAAACCCCATTACATCCATCGATGAATATTTTTCGACAAACTCTCAGTCTATCTCTCGAGCCCTTCAGAAGCCTGATAATTTGGACGAACTACTCACTTTGCCGGTTGGAGCTTCAGCTACCCTTCCCTTAGATAGAGGAGATATCCACGGACTAACTTATCTAGCTAGACGCATTGCCAAAGCTCATCTTCTTAAAAAGTATAACAAGCTTCCTACAGACATCTCCCACTGGGAAATGCTTGCCCGACAAGAGCGTGAGAAAGCTAAATTGATTCAACTCTTTTCTACACTTAGACAAGAGCTCACAGGCAAACTTTGGAAAGAGGTTTTAGGGCAACTATCTACTTATGAATGGGGCAACTACTCTTCCCGCGATATTTTTTGGCTACTTTACGAAACTCACCAAAAATTGGGCACACAAACTCATGATTCCTTCCGAACAGGTGAAGAAGCCTCTACAGAAAAAGCTCAAGCGACTCTAGAAAAAATCGCCGCTTTAGCCTATGGACTGGATTTTAACTCCTTAAGTTTAAATAAATTATCAGACCCTGATTTAAGTCAGTCGTTCAAGCAGAAGCTCTTCAAGCTTTTTAGATTAAATATCCCTTTACTATTAACAACTTCTCCATTCCAACAACACTCAGATAAGAGCAAGCAAGATTTAAACGGTGATATCGATCTTTTTAATCAGTTTCTTATCAATCTCATAAAAGAAGAAGGCAAATCATTAAGTTTTGAAGAAATAAAAAAACTATTAACGAATAGCAGCCAAAACAATAAAATCTATCAAGTAACGATCCAGACTATTTGTTTGAGCAAGCCCTTCCTTCAAAGTGTTTTTGCAGAGTACTCTCAAGTCACCCCTAGAGCTAAAAGAAAAAGTCCACAAAGGGATGCAGAATATTTTGTTAGAGCCTTGCGTTCGGCTTCTGAAAACGCGGTAAAAAAACTTTTAGATGAATTCAAAACTCAAATAAAAAATGGAAACGCCAAAAGAAAAGTCGCCACCGAAGCCATTAAAGACTACCTTGTTGAAAACTACGATCGAGTGCTGGATCGTTTGGAAGCATCCACAAAAAATACAACGAAAACCCAAGGTGAAGAAGACAATACCCTAACTAGTAGTTTCTCTGTTGGCTTTTTGCCTAAAGGTGGAAGCAAAGTAGTCACTAAAATACTTTTTTTAGAAGGTGCTGAAGAAAGCACTGGGTATCGTTGGAGAGTAAAAAAAGTAAGCCACCACAAAAACCTTGACCAATATATAGTCGAACTCGAAGGGATTTCTGAAGCAACACAAACGGGTCAAATGAGTGCGACCTTAGGAAAGAAAGCAAAAACCACTTTATCTCGTGCACAATACCATCAAGCTCTATTAAAAAAGAAAGAAAAAGCTCAAGAAACCAACTCTCAAGTAGAGGAGAATATTGTTGGCTTAGAACTTACACTCATTCCACAAACCGGTGGCGGTGCGGGGAAAAAGGTCGATGATTCATCGATTCTTCCTGCAGAAAAAATAAAAACATTAAAAAAGGCTTATGCTTCTTTCACTGAGCAAAATTTTGGCAGCGATAAAAAAGCTTCAGCTCACAACCACTTGATCAAACAGGTTATGCAAGCAGTAAAGCTCCTTTTTAATCTATCTGATCAGGAGCACCCAAATATTATAAGCGACTTAAAATATATGGTTGAAAATGAAATAACAAGATTAGGGAGAAAGCACCATCAAAAAGAAGGGGGAATATTCAGCTTTCTAAATCGCGCTGCTACTAAAAAGGCCGATTTAGTGATAGAAGAGTTAATAAAAAACTTAAGTGACACTCAAAAGCTGATTCAACAGTCTGCTGAAGACTTACAAGCTTCTGTAAAAAACGCGTGTGTAAATTATGACTATTGGGTGCCTTCTTTAAGTGAACTTAAATTAGCACTTATGACTCGTGCTTTAACACCGCAGGTAAAAAGGCGACTCAGCAAAAATAATTATGAAGTTATCGGCCCTAAAGACCTTCCACAGCTCAAAGAACAGCTCAAAGAAGCAAGTAAAAAATACCAAGACTCGATTAAAGTTAATATCCAATACTATATCCGCATGTTCCAACCAGGTTCTAATTTTAAATTCAGCGAGTTTGAAACACCTACTGTTAGCTTAAATGGGTATGATGCTTTAAGCCTATCCCAAAAAATGGCTCTGCATATCCAGGTTATTTTTCAACAAAAAATCGCTACAGACTCTTTTTATTTTCGAAGGCAAGTACAAACTAAAAAAACAGAACTAGGCAGACCGCTCACTGGCAAGGAACGATTTGAACTCTTTGTTGAAGATAACAAAAAAAATATTGAATATCTTATTAACGGAAATGTAATCAGCTTTAAAAAACTCCTTGATGAAGCCTTTCCTCAAGAGCTAGTCAGGACAGGGGCTTGGAATTTATTGGACGGTGCAAGAAAGATCGAGATTCTCTCTGAACTAGAAAAACGGCTAGAAAGGGTTGACTCTATTCATTTTTCAAAGGGAGAGTTAGTAGCCGAAGCTCCCCAAGAAAAAGCAAAGGCGATCAAAGTAATAGCGGATCTCTTTAATGAACCAATAGAAAACCCAGAGGGACTCAGCCAGTTCGTTTGCCTAAACTATATCCAACAAAAACTAGAAGAAACCTACCCTCAAACAACACGTTTTCATAAAAAGCAAAAACGAAACCTCGCCAATTCGATTCTTAACAGTATAGGAGTCCAAGATAAAACTATCGCAAGTGTTTTGTCACAAATCAACGACTACATCAACAAGCACCAGGCTATTTTAAATGAGATAGTGGTAAAAGCTTCACAAAATATAATTGACATTCCAGTGGGCTTACCAAGTGAGTACTTACACGAGCTAAGCCTAACAGACACCGAAGTTAATAGTGTAAGCCATTTAGCGAATCAGCTACTTAACAATAAATTAAAATACAAAGATCGTAAAGCTATTCACCACTTAATCAATAACATGCAAGCGCTCCATATCCATGTCTCTTCCAAGAACCAATTATTGCATGGCCTTTCACAATTAAAAGATAAACTTCCAATCCTAGATTTATCCTTACAAGAATTATCTGTCTCTCAATGGAGCGAGCTTTCACCTCAGGATATCTTTTGGAAGCTTTATGAGCTGTACACAAAATTAGGAGACATGCAAGAGAGTTCAACAACGCAGCAAGTAGGCAACCTTTACCGAGGAAACTTTAGCAGAGTCCCTCTAATCAAGAACCTACAAAAGACTTTAGAACAGATGGCTCATACCGTGCTTGGTCGAGGTTTTGCTCCATTACGGGCTGAAGATGTACGGGATCCCAATCAAGGTTTTTTTAACACAAAAAGCCAAGTGACTTACCGGCAGGTTCAACTCTTTAGCAAATATGCAAATCATTTAGTAGTCCTTGACTCTCACACAGTAGATGAACCCGCTCTTCGATATAACACAACCGAAGT
Source organism: bacterium (assembly GCA_030426445.1). Lineage (GTDB taxonomy): Bacteria > UBA10199 > UBA10199 > DSSB01 > DSSB01 > JACKPJ01. Next base: position 907 of record JAUHYS010000137.1, on the reverse strand, counting down.
CCTTAACTTGTTGCTCAAAGCGATTCTAGAAAAAGAAAATAAAGCACTTAGCTACCAAGAAATCATCAATATTTTAAAAGACCCTAAAAAACAAGAATGGCTTAATAAACGGGCCATAGGCATCTTGATCAAAGAAACTCGGATTCTGCGATATGTTGATAAAAACAAACGCCCAAAAAACAGTCAGCAAGAAATTGAAGTTGAATGGGCCCTTGCTAGTGAATATCAAAAGAACCTTATTTTAGAAACAATCTCTAAACGAATCCTTGCAAACCCTAAAATAGCCCCTTCTAAAGTCATTGCTGATTATTTTTTAGAAAATTATGACACAGTTATAAAAAAACTAAAACTGTAGCCGCTTTAATCATGGGAACTCGAACTCTTTCCAAGTGGAGAATCGACTATGAGGGCCTTTTGGCAAAATTAAGAGATGAAGAAGAAAAGTTTTTCTCTGCCATTAAAAAAGATTTTTATAATTATGCCTATTGACCCAAAATTGACCCAAAAAATCCGCAACTATTTTCTATTTAGGCCGAAAAGACATATTAGAGAATGGTTATTTGAATTGATTGAAGTTTTTTATAGAATTCTCCGAAAGATAAAGCTATACAAAATAAAGCTTTTTTTAATTTTAGCCCCTCAAAGGAAAGTCATATGAGCAAAGTTAATCCAAATCCCCCGGCTCCAGGAACCGTAGCTGCACCCGCTCCAAATACGCAAGCTCCACAAACTGCTCCGAATAATATTCCTCCTCCTGGACAACCCTACGATCCTTCTATGGCGGGAAAAGCACCTCCCGAGCCCTTAACTTATACTCAAAATAACCCTAATACCGCGTCCTCCAACGGAGAGCCCTCCCCTCATAAACTAAAACAAATGGGACGCCGTGCTTTAATCGCTGGAGGAC
>JAUHYS010000136.1 GCA_030426445.1 bacterium | reverse complement strand
GTCGAAGGGATTGAGGGCGCATTGGATCATATTCATAGACATAGCTCTTTACATACTGAATCCATTTTAACCAATGACGAAAAACATGCCGAGCGTTTTTTGCGTGAGGTGAATGCTTCGGCGGTTTTGGTCAACGCTTCAACGCGCTTTAACGACGGCAGTCAATTGGGATTGGGTGCAGAGATCGGCATTTCTACCACCAAGCTTCATGCGTTTGGGCCGATGGGTTTAGAAGAACTGACCACCCAAAAATATGTGATCCGTGGGGAAGGACAAATTCGTGACTAATTCCAGTGAAGCCAAAAAAACAAAAAGTATTCAGGAACTCCTTAAAAAGATTGTTCAAGAAATAGAAGACACCAAAGGCTTGGATGTGCTGATCTTAGATTTAAGCGGTAAGGTTCCCTATACGGATTATTTTGTTTTAGTTACGGGCAGCAGTGATCGCCACGTACAGGCGATTTCCGATCGCATCGAACTCAGACTCAAAAAAGAGGACAAGCGCTTGGCTATTTCCATCGAAGGCTACCAAGAGGCTCATTGGATTTTGATGGATTACGGTGACGTGGTCGTGCATATCTTTTTACCCGAGGAACGTCAGTACTATGATCTTGAATCCATGTGGAAGGACGTGCCGCGACTTTCCGAAAAAAAAATTCTTGAGTCGGCTCTGTGAAAATGCGTTTGTTCGTTTTAGGTCGACTCAAGGAGCCTGCGTTAAAATCTTTATGCGATGATTACCAAAAGCGTATTCAACGTTTTCACCCTTTGACAGTCGAAGAAATTCCGGATGAGTCCATTAATACAAAAATTCCTCTGGAAAAAATTTTAGAAAAAGAAGCCGAGAAGATTTTTAACAAAGTCAAACCGGGCGCGATGTTGATCTTATTTGATGTCAAAGGAAAACCCTACACTAGCTTGGAGTTGGCAAAAAATTTAGAAGAGTGTCTGCAGTCTAGCTTTCAGGAAATTGTTTTTGTGATTGGCAGTGCTCATGGCTTGGCAGAAAGCTTGAAAAAAAAAGCGCATTTGCGTATCAGCCTTTCGAAATTGACTTTTCCGCATCAGTTGGTACGGGTGATTGCCTTAGAACAGATTTATCGGGCCTGGACGATTATAAAAAATATGACTTATCATTATTGAAAGACTTCAATTCATGACAAAAAAAATACCTCATCTACTGATGATCCTCGATGGCTGGGGCCATCGCGAAGCGCGTGAAAGCAATGCCATTGCCTTGGCCAAGACACCGCATTACGATGCTTTATTAAAAGAATATCCGCATTGCTTGCTCGATGCTTCAGGTCATGCAGTGGGTTTGCCGGATGGCATCATGGGAAATTCCGAAGTGGGTCATCTTAATATCGGTGCCGGTCGCATTGCCAAGTTAGGTCTCACTCGAATTTATGCAGCGATTGAGTCCGGAGAGTTTTTTCAAAACCCGGCTTTGTTGCAAGCGGTTAATGCGGCCAAAAAAAATCAATCGGCTTTGCACCTCATGGGCTTGGTTTCAGATGGCGCGGTGCATTCTCACCAAGATCATCTCTATGCCTTGCTAAAATTGGCTAAAGAACATCAGTTAGAAAAGGTTTTTGTTCATGTCTTTTGTGATGGCCGTGACACGGATCCAAAAAGTGCAGAAAATTATGTGCAAGTTTTGCAAGACCAAATCAAAACCATAGGTGTGGGAAAAATCGCAACTCTAGCCGGGCGTTATTACGCCATGGATCGCGATCAACGCTGGGAACGCACTCAGCAGGCTTATGGTGCCATGGTTTTGGGAAAAGGTATTATGGCGACAGACCCGGTTCAAGCTATAAAGGCAGCCTATGCTAGCGGAGAAAGCGATGAGTTTATCAAACCGCGTGTTGTGGGCGATTCAAAAGTAAAAGACCAAGATGCGGTCATCTTTTTTAATTTTCGGGCGGACCGCGCAAGGCAATTGACACGGGCCTTTACCGAGCCTGGATTTGCTGGTTTTCAAAGAGAGGTCGTGCCGCAGCTTTCCGCCTTTGTGTGCATGTCCGAGTACGACCAAAGTTTTGCCTTGCCTGTGGCCTTCCCTCCAGTAAAAATCACTCATACCTTGGGTGAAATTTTGTCTGAACAAGGTTTAAAGCAATTACGTATCGCCGAAACCGAAAAATACGCGCATGTCACTTTCTTTTTTAATGGTGGAGAAGAAAAAATTTTCCCTGGAGAAGAACGCATTTTAGTGCCCTCACCGCGAGAGGTCGCGACCTACGATCTCAAACCCGAAATGAGCGCGCCTCAGGTCACACAAAAAGTCTTGGAGGCATTGGACCGCGATGCTTTTGATGTGATCATCCTTAATTTTGCCAATGCAGATATGGTGGGCCATAGCGGAAAACTCGATGCCGCCATTCAAGCAGTCGAGGTTTTAGATGAGCAGATGGGTAGGGTTTTTCAAAAGCTTCAAGAAAAAAACGGCGTGCTTTTGTTGACTGCAGACCATGGCAATTGTGAAAAGATGCAGGACGAGAAAAAAAATCCGCATACAGCGCATACCACCGATCTGGTCCCCTTTATTTTGGCCGCAAAAAAATGGAAAAATGCTCAGCTCAGATCCTTGGGGACCTTAGCAGACATTGCTCCGACCTTATTGCAAATTTTGAAATTGGCAATTCCCTCCGAGATGACAGGAAAGACTCTCTTGACATAGCGTACGTTTTAACGTACGTTAAAAATATGTGATTTTTGAGGTACTCTAAGTCATTCTTTAGAATAAAGGGTTATACCATGGCTGTCATGACTGCAAGTAAGGCAAGAGAGAAATTATATAAATTATTAGATGAGATTGCAGATTCTCACGAACCGATTCAGATAACCGGTAAAAGAAATAACGCCTTCTTGATATCAGAGGAAGACTGGAGAAGTATCGAAGAGACCCTGCATTTACACTCTATTCCTAAAATGAGTGAGTCGATTAAAAAAGGCATGCAAACACCTCTTGAAGAATGCAGCGAAGAGCTTAAATGGTAAAATGGAAATTATACTTTACCAAAGACGCTCAAAAGGATGCAAAAAAGGCCTCTCAAGCCAATCTACGTCAAAAAATCGAAAGACTGTTCGGACTTTTACAAAGAGATCCATTTAAAACACCCCCTCCCTTCGAAAAATTAGTGGGTGATCTGAAGGGTTCTTACTCGAGAAGAATTAATCTACAACACCGTTTGGTTTATCAAGTATTAGAAAAAGAAAAAGCGATTAAAATACTTAGAATGTGGACGCATTATGAGTAAGTTTTTTTCATTCTTCTTATCACCCTTACGTTGTGAGCTCTGCCATCAGTTTGTCAAAAAAATACCTAGTTTATGTTTAGATTGTGTTTCAAAATTGACGGTTTTGCCCGAAGCCCATTGTCGCATTTGTGCGCTACCTTTTGAGAGTGCTCAGTCCAGTTCGCATGCTTGTTCTGCCTGTCTGCAAAACCCTCCTGGCTTTAGTGAAGTCATGGCTCCTTTCGAATGGTGTGATGCGATCGCTCATTCCATTCATCAAATTAAATTTTCTCATCGGCTTTCACTGATTGAAGCCCTGGCTGATCAGGCTTGTCCTGTTTTTGCAGAGTGGGTCAAGGCCTACGCTCCTGAACAGATCGTGCCTGTGCCTCTCAATTGGCGACGACGCTTGAAGCGCGGTTATAACCAAAGTACTGTGCTCGCAGACAAACTTTGCCAATTATCAGGGCTAAACATTCCTGTTGTACAAAAGATTCATCGCACTTATCGAGACCCCCAAGCTAAAAAAAATCGCCAGGAACGGTTTCGTGCTTTAAAGGGAGCTTTTAAATTAAAAACCCCTCAAGTCTTTAAGAATAAAAAAATTTTATTGGTAGATGATGTGATGACCACAGGGGCCACCCTTCAGGCCTTAAGCCAAAAGCTTTTGGAATGTGGTGCTCAAGAAATCAGGGTTTTTGTTTTAGCCCGGGTAAGGGCTAAAAAATAAGCGGATATAAAATTCACTTGCCAAATAGCTATTTTTTAGCGAACTCCCCATATTAGAAGCTACGAATAGACTGACAAGGATATAAAAGAAAGCAGCACTCCATGAAAGACTTCCTAAAAATTGCAGAACAGGCTTGCCGAGAGTCTGGTCAAATTCAAATTCAAAACCTTAATCAGGAACGACAAATCGAGTATAAAGGTGCCATTAATTTGGTGACCAATGTGGACAAAGCGTGTGAAAAGGCGATTGTCGATTTGATTCAGGGAAATTTTCCCGATCACGATATTTTGGCCGAGGAGGGCGGAGGTAAGCGCAAAGACAGCCCCTATAAGTGGATTATCGATCCTTTGGATGGGACCACCAATTATGCTCATCGCTACCCTTTATTTTGCACTTCGATTGCCCTTGAGTCTCAAGGAGAGATTGTGATAGCGGCTGTGTATGAACCCAATCGCCAAGAAATGTTTTTGGCAGAAAAGGGCGCTGGGGCAACTTGCAACGGGAAAAAAATTTCCGTTAGCTCTGCAAGCACCGTCAATGAGTCCATGTTAGCCACGGGTTTTGCTTATAATATTCGCGAAACCGAAGATAATAACCTGAATCATTTTAAAAAACTTGTTTTGTCTGCACAGGCGCTAAGGCGCGATGGCGTGGCAGCCGCAGATTTATGTGATGTGGCGATGGGACGTTTCGATGGTTTTTGGGAACTCAATTTATTCCCTTGGGATGTTGCAGCGGGTTTTTTGATTGTGGAGGAAGCTGGTGGACGAGTGACGGATTTTAGAGGGTCTAAATTTGAAGTCTACTCGAAACAAATTTTGGCAACTAATGATCATATTCATGATGAAATGATTGAAATTCTAATGAGGGAGTTTTAGAGCATAAGCTCGATGAACTGAATCCTTTATCAATTAAAGTGGATAAAAATGAATGCACAACAAAAGATGGACCAAGTCCTAGAAAATCAAAATCTGGATCAAGCCTTTGAGCTCATGGCGCATAAAGATTTTATCGCAGCCGAGGAAGAGCTGAATGAAGGGCTTGCTGAGGCCAAATTTCAAGAAGATTCCCATCTGGAAGCGGTTTTTTATTCGGCATTTGGGGTGCTGGCTAAACTAAAAAAAGATTATCAAAAAGCCTGGGAATATTACGAAGCTGCAGAAAAAATTCTTCCGGAGGACCCTTCCTTAAAACTCATTGTGGCACGTTTGGGTTTAGACATCTTTGGTCAAACCGATTCAGTGATTCGACGTTGTAAAAAGGTCTTGGAAATTGCTGCCGAGGATTTTGAGTATGGCCATCAGGCATACACCATTATGGGTATTGCTTATCTTAAAAAAGGTGAGCGTCATGAGGCGATTCAATGCCTGATTCAAGCGTTGGGATCTGAAGGGGATCTTATGGAGTTAAGCTCAGCCAACCTGATTGACCTCAAGCTGGTGGAAGAGTTGATTAAAAAACGGGTGGGCTTAGATGAGTGCCATCATTATTTAGCTCAGGCCTTGCATTTTGCAAAAGACCGTCAAGAAACCAAACATATCGAGCTTTATAGCCGACTTCTGGATGCCTTTTCTAATGAGGAAGTCACAGAGTAAGCCGTATTTTTCAAGAATTATCACCCTAGGCTTTTACTGGGTCCTCTCTTGTACTATCTAATAAATTATGCCACACTGCTATGGTTGACAACTTTAACCGTTACTTGGGCCGATAATTAATCAAAGAAGCAGGGTATGAAATATCTGTTTTTAACTTATCAACTTCCCATTTCAAGGACGAACACCGATGGCAGGAGATAGCAGCCAGGAAAAAACCGAAGACGCGACGCCTAAAAAACTGCGTGAAGCACGTAAAAAAGGCCAGGTTCCCAAAAGTCGCGATGTCAGTACCATTGTTGTGCTCATCGTGGTGTTTGCGATTTTAGCTGTTGGACTAGGTTGGGCTGGGCAACAGATTAAAGGTTTTATGCAAATCGCTTTTTCCCATGCTTCCAATTCGACAGGCTTCGAAGGAGCGACCTTTGTTGAGTTAGGGACTGAGGCCCTAAAAACCATGGCCATCATTTTTTTGCCCCTGGGCATGGCTGCAGTGGTTATTGGAGCCTTTTCGGGTTTTCTGCAAGTCGGCGCGGTCTTTGCGACAGATCCCCTTAAACCCAAATTGCAA
>JAUHYS010000135.1 GCA_030426445.1 bacterium | reverse complement strand
TCCAGGGAGAAGCGCCCAAGGAATAAGCCGCCTCTTCTTGTTCTCTTCCCAATTCTTTTAAGACTGGTATGAGTTCACGAACCATAAAAGGGAAGGTGACAAACAGCGTGGCCAGTAACATGCCCGGAAAAGAAAAGACCCAATGAAAGCCTGTCCATTGATTGATATTGGCAAACCACCCTCCTCGACCCAAAAGCAAAATAAACATGTAACCCACCACCACTGCGGATAAAGCAAAGGGCAGATCAAAGAGTCCGTTAAGAATATTTTGCCCCCAAAATTTTTGCCTAACCATGACCATAGCGGTGATGATCCCAAAAACCGTATTGATGATCACCGCACTAAGACAAAGAATAAAAGTCAGGAAAAAGGCATGCCAGGCCTGATAAGAAAAAAGTTGGGTGTAGATTTTTTGCCACCCCTCTTCGAGACTACTTAAAATGAGTGTAAAGAGGGGTAGACCCAAGAGCCAAAGCAAATAAAAAACGACCAGCGCGATCAAGCTATATTTCACCCAGGTTTTTTGAGTGCTAGGGTTAATGCTTTGCATGCGCCCCCCGACTTTGTTGTAGCCAATCCACTAAAAGTACTAAACTAAAAGAAATGATTAAAAGCACAATTGAGATCGCACTGGCCCCCAAGCGATTTTCGGATTCGATTTCCCCCCACACATAGACCGCAGCGGTTTGCGAATACATGGGCAGGTTGCCCGCCACAATGACCACCGCGCCAAACTCTCCCAAGGCGCGCGCAAAGCTGAGTAAAACGCCGCTTAAGATAGCAGGACGCAGATTGGGAAACACCACTTTCCAAAAGGTCTTCCAACCCGAAGACCCCAGTGTCGCAGCAACTTCTTCTTGCGAATAGTCTTGCTCCTCCAAAACCGGCTGCACACTGCGCACCACCACGGGAAAATTAACAAAGAGCAGCGCAATAATAATCGCAGGAGGAGAAAATAAGAGATTCCAGCCCAATCCTTCATGGAGAAAACTGCCCAAAAGGCCATCTGGACCATAAAGGATCACCAACATCACCCCTGTCACCAGACTGGGAATGGCAAAAGGCAGGTCCACCAGGGTGTTAATCAAAGATTTTCCCCAAAACTCATAGCGCACCAAAACGTAGGCGGTTAAAGTACCGATCGCCCCATTTAACACAGCCATGATCGCTGCAGTCCACAAACTCAGCTTGAGAGCCGCCCAGGCCGTGGGCCGCAAAATATTACTGAGAAACACCGCCAGTCCCTCACGAAAGCCATCGTAAAAAATCGCACTGAGGGGAATCACCAACAAAAAAACCAAATAGCTGATGGCGATCACTCTGAGACCCAGTCCCGAAATATTCCAGGTATAGATGCCCACTTTTCGCATAGCTTGGGTAAATCATAAGTTGAAGAACAGAAGAAGTAAAAAATCGCAATGTGTTTTTTTTAAAGCTTCAACCTCTCCCCCGGAGGGAGAGGTCGCCCGGAGGGCGGGTGAGGGGGCCAAAAATTTAAATGGAAGTTTTTATCACCCTCATCCCAACCTTCTCCCGTCAAAGGAGAAGGAGTCCTTAAGTTCAAGTCTTACTGATACAAGTTTATAGGAGACTTGATCTTGACTTGAATTCTGAAATTGCCTTTGATAATACGCAAAAATGGCTCCCTGCTTAACTTTTCTGATTTCATTCAAGTCAAAAAAATAGCTGTAAGGATACCTATGAAACGCCGTTTTCCCATTTTTTTTCTCTTCTTACTTTGCTTTTTAGGCCTATCGCTGATTCTGCGTGATTCTTCCCCCCCTCCCCTGGCGGCTCTGACTCCTTTGGGAGAGGCCCCCCAATGGCAAAAACTCAATGTCTATCAAAACACTCTCACACAAGAGGAATTTGTCTCTCTTTTAGAAAAAGTTTACACCCAGGAAAAAAGCTATCAAAAATATATTAAAATTTTTTCGGATCACGCCATCATTCATACCGACAGTTTTGACATGCAAAAGACCTTTCGGCTCAACTTTGCCAAAGAAAATCAACAAAAGGGGGGCTCTTCTAAAAATAGCTCTGCTTACTGGAGAGCCAAGCCAATAAAAAATGCCAGTGCGCAATTTCCACTGCAAGGCCTCAGAATCGCCATTGACCCAGGTCACATTGGAGGCGATTATGCCAAGGTCGAAGAACGTTGGTTTCAAATCAACAAAACACCTCCTATTAAAGAGGGAGAACTCACACTAACGGTCTCAAAAATTCTTGCAGAAAAATTAAGGGCCCAAGGCGCCGAAGTTTTTTTAGTGCGCAGCGAGCACCAGCCTGTGACCTCAATGCAACCCAAAGCCTTACGCGATGTCGCCAAAAAATGGTACGCCGATCGCGGTATGCAAGACATCACCGAAACCTATCGCGACACAACTGACCCTAGCCGAGGGCGCTCGCTAAAATGGCGACAAGAAGTCCTCACTTATCGCAATCAGGAAATCCGCGACCGGGCCAAATTGATCAACGAAAAAATCATGCCGGATATTACGCTTTGTGTTCACTTTGATGCCGAGTATTGGGGAGACCCGCAAAACCCTCTTTTAAGTAATAAAAATTATACTCATGTCATTATCAATGGTTCTTACATGCCCGAAGAACTTCACTACAATGATGTGCGTTTTGAGATGTTACAAAAATTATTAAGTCAAACCCATCCCATCGAAAAAAAACTGGGGCATACTGTTGCCCGCTTTCTCGCAAAAAGTACCCAACTGCCCGCTGCAGATTATTACCTTGCAGGCCATCAGGCCAAAGCCATGAGTAAGGACTCTTATGTTTGGGCACGTAATCTACTCGCCAATCGGCTTTATCAAAATCCGGTTATTTTTTTAGAGGCCTATGTCATGAATAACCCCGAGGTCATTGCCAGAATTCATGAAGGGGATTATAAAGGAAATAAAAAAGTGTACGGAAAAATACGCAAGAGCATTTTTAGGGAGTACGCTGATGGTGTAGTAGAAGGGTTGCTTAGGTATTATAAATAAAAAACCGCACCCTGCCATAAACAAGGTGCGGTCCAAAGCAGCACGTCGGACGTACCACTTTTAGGGATAAGGCGACTTTAAGGGAGCTCGGAACCCTCTAACCGCAACACCCGGTCGCCATATCCCATCCAAAGCTTGTCTTGTTCATAGAGTGCCGCTCCGATTTCCAATGGACAAGAAAACCTAAATTCCTTTTCACCAAATAAATCAGTGCCTGCAAAAAAATTGTAGCAAGGCTCGTCTTCAAAGATTCTAAAGTAATAACCCACACCTTTCTCCGTATCGACCCAAACATAATCACGATTTTTTCCTGAAAGGAGAGTGCGATGTTTTAAACTATCATTGAGGAGATCTTTGGAACTGTCTTCTATCAGAGTCTGACCTGCAAAATTTCTCACCCCCACTTGAGGCAGCTCTTGATAGGTATAAGAAAATTCTGAGCTAATGTAGGGGAGACTGGGTGTACTGGACTCTTTTACATATTGGCCATTCACATAGCGGTAGGCGTTTTTAGTGTAACCATCATCCGTAATGTCTGCGTGCAAAAACATGTAGCGTCCATCGTCCGAAAACTCAGCAAAGCTGTCTTCTAACTGCGGATTATAAATGGGCTGTATATTAGAGACATCCTCTGGATTCGTTTTATCCATCAAAAGAATATTGGGGATGTAAAGATTGCTAAATTGATCGGGATAAGCATACATGGCCATGTAATCGGTGCCTGCCACTTCGGCCATTTCAGAACTATCCGGGACATAAGCCTGTAGCGGGGTGTCTCCCAAGGGATCTCCACTAGCTAAATCAAAACGACTGAGAGTGGCGCGGCCTCTGACTTCTCCCACACCCATGTCTTCCAACTCGGGATAAAAGTAAGGGTTTAAAAAAGGACGATGCACCAGCCAAACTTCATTATTATCAACCACAACGGGTTCGGAAGGCTCGCGAACCGTCATTTCAGCATAGTCGGCCCAGGCATGGCCTTTTGGCGTCGCCACGTCGTAAATATTGGCTTCCGGAACATGAACCTTGCCTAAGGCCTGCGGGTTGTTAGGGTCGGTCATATCAAAGTAAAAATAATACTCTGGAGAAAGGTAACCATAAGCTTCGCCTTGGTAAATATGCGTGCGGTCGGTCAACACTCTAAGGGATAAGTGATTTTTATCAAAGGTTTCATAAACACTCCAAAATTCATGAGGGCTTTCGACTGAGTCCTGCCAGAGATATTCTACTTCATCAGACTCCTGATTATAAACCGCTAAACCCAGCTGCTGATTGCCAAAGCTAAAACTGTAACTATAAACTTGATCTTTTAAAACGGTCGCTGGATTGAGGGTGACCTCTTGACCCACTTGCGTTTCGACGAAATTTTTTACATATTCTTCTTGCAGGACTGGATCATAGCTCATCATCTGAGTAGAAGCCGGGTCCAAACTATGCGCCTCTTGGGGTGAATAGCATTTCACCATAGGTTTTTCTAAAAAGCTCAAAGCCGCTTTTTGAAAAAGGAAAAAAATGCCTGACTCATCGGTATAAAGTGTTTCTTGCTCTGTGGGATCCAGATATTCGTAAATATGGCTACCGCCAAAAGGACAGACCTCCTCATAGAGGCTGTAATTAGGCTCAGGAATCGGAATCACCGGAATTCTGTTGCCATTTATCCATACTTTGGCTGGTGGGTCTCCCTCGGGAAGCACTGTCACTGTGCATTCGCTTTCAAGGTCTTCATTTTTACAAACAGGCATCCCGTCGGTGTCTCCACTTGCGGTGTCACCGTCGGTCTCGAATTCCTCACTGTTTCCACCACAGGCAATAGCTCCAAGAACACCTACAGGCAACATCCAGGCCTTGTGATACCAAGGGGCTGTATTCCAATTAAGGACATCATCCCCTGTATTTTTAATTTCTTTTTTAGCTGAATTTTGAATGCTGGCTTTGGCAGCTTGGATTTTTTCTGCAGAGGCTGAGACTACATGTAATTTTGTAGGTATCGTTTGAGCTTGGGACCTTTTAATATTTTCCCAGGCTCCTTCAACAGAGTTTTTTATTTTTTGTGCAGCTAAAGCTAAAATATTTTCCGAATTTGTGGGCTCTGGCTTGGAAGTTTCACTTTTAGCAACAGGAGTAAAATAAGGATTTTCTAAAGATTCGTCCAGACAGATCGCGTCTTCTGGAAAACGGGTTAAATGGGTCGCATTGTTCGGTACCGAAACCTCACCACGAATGGGAGTACTCATAAGTCACCTCGTTATGGTCTAAATTGTATTATTAATGTTCAGTGAGGGTTTCGGGTTTGTACGCAGGATAATTAAACTGGGTTTAAAAAAAATGAAAGTAAAAAATTCTTCTTAATTTTTAAAAGAAAAAAGACCTTAAAAATGAATGCCACGTTCAATGATTTTCTTCACCCTATTTTCAAAAAGCACTTCCTGAGAATCAGGGCTTTTATTTTTGGACTCTGAATCCTGGCGGGTTTCAGAAAAAGGGCGATGTTCTAAATATTTAGGCGCTTGATGTTTGGGCCTACGTGTGTTGCGAAAATTGAGTTGAGCTTTGTCGCTTGATTGAACATCGATAAAAATTCTCCCTAAAAATTTTTTAAAGTCTTCGATACTCTTAAGAGAAATCAAAGGCGTAAAAGCTTTTGATAAATGAATGCGGTCTATGCCAACTGCAAAGTGTGAGTCTTCATCCTGGAAAAAAATTCCGATGTCATTGAGCACAGTACGAGAAGAAATTTTAGGATGGGGTGCGATTTGCCCAATACGCACAAAGTTACTGCAACGGGTGGCTCGTGCCGATTTTTTGCTTTCGCTTTGACAAATTAAATCGAGCTCTTCGGAAGAGGCCGCTTGCAATAAAGTTTGACTGACTGGATTATAACGACGCTTGCCGGTCTTGGAGAGAGGAATTACAAAAGCTTGAGTAGTCACATTTTGAATACGCGGCTGAATCTCCCCAACCCCTCCCCGAATGTCGTAAATCACAATACTATTACTTGCCATTTTAACTTTACCTAAACGTTCCTGATCCGTAATAACGGTATCGTGTTTAAAGCCTTCTAAATCCATACGGACTTTAGCTAACTTTGCTTTGATTTGAACGTTCAAGTCTTTATCAGCCGAATGAAAACGAAAACCTTCGATTTCACTTTTCAAAATC
>JAUHYS010000134.1 GCA_030426445.1 bacterium | reverse complement strand
CCAACGCTCAAATCTTTAACCCCGCAATGGGATCACAGGCTTCCCTTTTTGGAATATTTTATTATCAGCTAGCCATAGTCATTTTTTTACTGACAGGCTTATACCCTATTTTTATCAAGGGAGTTATTCATAGCTTTGAAGTCATGCCATTGTTAGAACTCCCTAAAATGCCCACCGGCATGACTCTTGCCGAAAGTGAGATGATTACGGTGCTGATTAAAATCGCAGCGGATACTTTATATATTTGCCTACAGCTAGCTGCCCCCGTGCTAATTGCTATTTTTATTGCGGATATTATTTTAGGTTTGACGAACCGAGTGGCCCCTATGGTCAATGTTTTTGAGCTTGGTTTTAATATTAAGGGGGTTCTGGGCGTTTTGTTAGTTTTTTTGAGTTTTCAATATGTTTTTGAGCAGATGCGGGAATATTTTGTTAAGTATATAAAATACTTCTTGTTTTTTGTTGATTCCTTGTCAAAAGCTCTTTTTTAGGTGTTTTTTTTATAAAAAAAACCTTTTTTTGAGTCTTTTTCAGCTTAAAAGCAACTTTATCTTGCATAAAGGCCGATAAATATCATGAAGCCTAAATATTTGGTTATTTAGGCAAGGTTAAAAAAAAATATAAACTCAAGGAGTTAGAGATGGCACAGCTTGACCAAAGAACCGTTATCGAAAGCAGAATGGATAAAACTCGAATCGATAATAAAAGTGACGACTTATTATCTAAACAGGTTAATGAGGGGGTCGATTATGAGGAAAGTTTAGAAGGTCAGGAGTCTGCTAATGCTAAAGACAAAAAACTTGAGCAGCAACTTCAAGAAAAGACAGCACAAAAGCAAAATGCAAAATCAAACTCTACAGACCAAGGTCTAGCAAAAAAATCCGTGTCTTCTAAGTCTTCACCATCAGAAAAAGGGCAAGTTAGCTCCAAAAATAATACTGAAACTAGATCTGCTACAAATGATAGGCAGGCAGGTTCAACTCAAACACGTTCCAATCCTAGCGTTAAAAATGGCCGGTCTGTACCTGGTAATGCGGCCGCTAAGACCACCCCTAGTAGTTTAGGAGATATCGGGTCACCCCTTGATATGCAAAAAAAAGGTTCGGGAAGTATCCCCCGTAGTAACCCTAATCAATCTGATCCATTAAATAAGTCAGTTACCCCACGCTCTAACTATGGACAAGGTGGTTCCGGGGTTAATAAGGGTACTGGTGGTTACGGTATGGATACTCGTAACGGAAACTATCCACAATATAACCAGACTTATCAAGATACCCTTAAGGCCGCTGGTTATGGCAAACCAAGTTGGAATTCAAACTGGATGTTTAATTATGGTTTTAACCAGAGCCAGGATGAAAAGTTTTTTAATAGTCTGAGCGAACAACAAAAGGCCAAAGCGGAGTATTTTCAAACCTTAAAAGAACAAAATAAGGTGCTATTCTTGATTTCTATCGGTGAGACTGTTTTAGCTTTAAGGACTTTAGTGGGCGCGCACAGAAAACTGATGCAGGAAGGCACTAAAATGCTTGCAGAAAAGCTCAATGCTGTCCAGCGTTTACGTGCTGAGACCTTGATTGAAATGTCTTATTTAGAGCCACCCGAAGCAGATAGCTTTGATATGGAAGACGCCAATGATTCTGCCGAATTTCAATCGGAGATGACCGAATATGACAGCTCCATGAGAATGCTCAATAACCAGGTTCAAGGTTTAGGCAGTAGCTCTCAAGAGATCACAGGGTCTCTCCAGGGTCTTAAAAAGGATCTCGATAACCTTGAAGAGTTTGTCAAAGGTTTAGCGGAGCAAGAAGGAAGACACAACTCTTACATGAGTCGATGGCAATAATAGTTAATTATAGTCGAGGTATTCTTTGCTGCTATCTTAGGTTTAAAAAATGGGGCGTCTTTTTACGGACGCCTTTTTTTATCGCTAGCTGTGTTCTTTAATAGGATGAATACACTTGTAAGGACGGAGTTCTAGTTGTATATTTCTTTTAAGAGAATTTTAGATTTGATAACTCATTAATAGAAATAAAAAATGACAAAAAATATACAAGAACAACCCGAACAAGCCCCTGAAGAATGGAAAAAAGCATTTGACCGCTTGGTGACAGACGTTGACCCCAAAGATGCCGAAAAGGCCTGTGTAGATCTAGAAGCCTTTATGAGAGGAGAAAAAACCTGGCAAGAAGTCCAGGGTATTCCTCAGCAAATGATGTTAGATATAGCCGAGGCTGCTTATTTACAATTTAAAAGCGGGCGTTATGAAATCGCTGAACAAGCCTTTAAAGGTCTTTGTATTTGGGATCATAAATCTGCTTATTATCATACAGCATTAGGGGCCATTTACCAGAAACAAAAGAAGCATATTGATGCCATTGCAGAATACACCGTGGCATTGGATTTAGACCCACAAGATATCACAGCCTATGTGAATCGAGGAGAAGTCTACTTAACCATTGCTTTTCATCCAGAACTCTATCTCCAAGCTTTAGAGGATTTTGAGGCTGCCATTGCCTTAGATCCAGAAGGGCAAGACCCATGGGCAAATCGAGCGCGTTTATTAAAAAAGCAAACAGAAGTTAAAATGAAGAAATATAAAAAAGAAGCCATCGAAAAGTATAAAAAAAGATTATCGGAAAAAAAGAAGGCTAAAAAACAATAAGGTAGGAAAATATTATGGCAAATTTAGGCTTAAATCATAATCCAGCAGTTGAACAACATAAAGAGATTTCTTCAAGATTAGCCGGCATCGGCTTGGACCCTGCAAGCTTGGATAATCTCATTCAAAAAGCGGGTGGTGTCGAAGAGGTCCTTAAAAACAATAAGATGTTGGCCCGATATTTTGGGACTGCTCTGCAAGGGCTTTACGAAATCACCAGTTGGAAGTTTGAAGACCGAGTCCGTTCTCTTTCCGGAGAAACACCCACTCCAGAAGCCTACAAGCCTTATTTTGAAGAACTCAATGGAATTGAATTTCAAGACTATATCCCAGAGGAAGTTTTTTTTAAACCCGACTCCTTAGCGGAAAAAGGCTATTTAAGTTCTGAGCAGGCTGAAGCTCTAGGAAAAATCTTAGAGGAAGGTATCTTCGTTAGAAATAATCAATCCAGTTCACAAGCAACAGATGCTGCAGAGCAGGGCTCCGGTACTGGAGTTTGGAATCAAAGCAATATTCCTGGAAATGCGATGGCTAAGTCAAACGAGCCTTCTCAAAGCCAAGGGAGTCCAGCGCCAGGGGCATTGCCCCCTCCACCAGGAGCAAATGGAGGCTTACCGCCTCCACCATCCTTTGATGACCCAAATGTCTCTTACACTCAAGAGGGCCGTGATTTTGTTGCGGGTTTTGATAATCCTGCAGTCAACTCCTGGTTAGAAATCATGTTTAATCGCGAAGACGATTACCGTTTAGTGATGATGGGTTTAGCTAGCTCGGTTGACGACAAAAAGCGTGCGATCAGCGAATTAATGGCTCTCATGGGTGGACTTGATCCAAGTAACCCAGAAGACATGAGAAAAATGAAAACATTAGAAGCTCAGTTATTTACTTTAAGAGGAGATCTGCAAGAAGAGATGGATATGATGATGACGGCTTCGAAAGCTCGCGATAGCTTTAAGGAAATGGTTAAGAGCATTATGGAATCCATTAATAAAACCTTGACAGGTATTGTACAAAATATGAGAGTAAACTAAGCTCTAGGATTCCCTAATATGATCCTGGATAAATAATCATTTAATTAATTAAGAATGCGTATCTGTGAGCGATTCAGGAGATATCTTTAAATCACTGACCCCCCAAGAAAAAGCGCAGAGTAAACTGCACGACCCGACACCTCACCGCAAAAAATATGTTACTGATCTGTTGTTTAAGTTTTTGACCGACCAAATTTCTTATGCCCAGTTGACAGGGGTTTCCCAAAAAGAACTCTATCGTTTAGCAGAAATAGGCCATGTCAAACTCAAACATGGTCGGGTCGATGAAGCGAAGAAAATATTTTCATGTTTAGTCAAAATTGATCATAAAAACCCCTTTTATCATAGTTGTTTGGGTTCAGTGCACCAAAAGAAAGGGTTATTCGTTGACGCGGTTTACGAATATTCAGAGGCTTTAAAAATTAAAAAGGATGATTTAACTAGCTTGGTCAATCGGGGGGAAATCTATTTAAAACACAAAAACTACAAAAAAGCAGCAGAGGATTTTCGTTCTGCCATTTTATTAGATTCGTTAGGTAAAGATATGTTTGCGAATCGTGCAAGGTCTTTAGTTATTGCTATTAAAAGAAACCTACAAGTGCAGAAAAAAGCGATGCAAAGTCCACAAATTGGTGCTGCTAAACCTCAAAATCTCAGAATTCCAGCTGGGGTTCGTCGCGGTCGACCTGCTTTGCCTAAAAAAAAATAAATTTGTTCTAATTAATCTTCGACTTGAATATTGTACTTTTTGATTAAATTTCTTAGGTGCTTACGGTCGATTTTGGCCTCTCGGGAAGCCTTGCTGACATTATAGTTATATTTTTTTAATAGCTCCTCTAAATAGTCTTTTTCAAAATTTTCTACGATTTTTTGCTTAGCCTCCTTAAAAGGCATTGAAGTATCGACTTCTAAGTTAGGGGTTTCTTGGTTCTTGGAATCTAAAAGAGGGTCGATTTCTTGAAAGACGTACGAAAGATGAGAAGCTGTAATTTTGTCTCCTTCAGCCATCGAGACAGTCCTTTCGATAATGTTGGCAAGTTCGCGGACATTTCCTGGCCATTGATAACGTTGTAATATTTTGAGGGATTCATCTTCGACAACTTTAACTTTAGCAGAGCCATCTGGCAGTTGATTAAATTTACTGTGTTCGAGAAATTTTTTAATGATAAGGGCGATATCTTCAGGCCGTTCTCTCAGAGGAGGTAAATGGACTTTGACAACAGATAAGCGGTAATAGAGGTCTTCCCTAAAGTTACCGTCTTCTACTTCCTGTTTTAAATCCCTGTTGGTTGCACAAATCACTCTAACATCTAAAGGAATTTTTTCGTTACTTCCTACGCGTTTAATTTCTCTTTGTTCTAATGCTCTTAACAGTTTAGGCTGTAGCTCTAGACTGAGTTCTCCAATTTCATCTAAAAAAACAGTTCCTCCATAGGCCGCTTCAAAAGCCCCTTTTCGTTGCTTAATGGCCCCCGTAAATGCCCCTTTTTCATGGCCAAAGAGTTCGGACTCTATGAGGGTGGGGGTGACTGCGGAACAATCAAAAACCACAAAAGGTTTGCTTTTACGATGACTTGAAGCATGGATGGCTTTAGCAACGAGTTCTTTTCCCGTTCCTGTTTCTCCTTCAATAATAATGGTTGCTAAAGAGGGAGAGATTTTTTCAAGTAAACTAAAAATCTGTCGCATTTTGCGACTTTTGCCAACAAGCTCTCCAAACTCGGTATTAGGAGAGGGCTCCAGGCTGACTTTTTCGTCAAAGGCAATAAATTCTAATTCAGTATTCCCTATTTTGATAATGTCCCCAGGGGTGAGGTAGGCTTCTTTGACCTTGATATCATTAATAAAAGCACCATTGGTACTGTTCAGGTCTTTTAACAAAAAAAAGTCGGAATTCATTATAATTTCGATATGATTTCGACTAACGGTATTGTCATTTAATACTAAATCGTTATCTTCCTTTTTACCAATGCGAGTGTTTTTTCTATTTAAATCAATGGTTTTTGATTTATCTTGGTCGGTAAGCACTCTAAGTTGACATTTTCGCAGAGAAACGACGTCTTTTGATTCAACCGTTTCCAACAGCTGAGTTTGAAATTCTGTTTCTTTAGATGCTCCCATAGCTTAAAACCTCAATTAAATCTTTTGGAGTGTTGCACTAACTGTCTGATTTTTATCTCCTGCAGTAATTGAACGGGCCCAATCCGCATAGTCAGACTTTTTTACTCTTAAGTTATAGACTCGTCCTGGCTTCAAATTGTTAATTTTGACGGGCGTTTTTCCTACTTTTCTTCCATTGAGTGTCACATCAGCTCCACCAGGATTAGACTGTACTGTCAGCGAAATAGGCTGAGTCCCTGCTTCAAGTTTGAAATTTAAAACTCGACTTTCTCCAGGCCTGAGTGTGACAACTCGAGATTTTGAAGAATAACCGTCTTTTGAGACCATAACGTGTATGGATTTCCCACTAGCCACCTT
>JAUHYS010000133.1 GCA_030426445.1 bacterium | reverse complement strand
CTACATGAGAAAGAACATAGGACGATGACGGTTAATAATAACGCATTGCGTAATATTGGACTTTTCATAGCGCCCACCTCCTAGCATACGCATGAAGAGGCTGGCAAGTTTTCTTCTTCATAAAAAAAATGAAATATCGTTGACACTATTTTTGACGCAATGCTAACTCCGCAGGCATAGTATTTGTGATAACAGCTCTAAAAATGATTTTTTTCGTTGCCGAATGAATTTTCATGCGTCAGATTCATTCTCATCAAAAAACATTTTTAAAGTTATTATGAAAAGCTTATAAAACTTCTTATAGTTGAGATAAAAAGTATCATGGAAAAACTTGTTTCATTAGCAAAACGTCGTGGTTTCATCTTTCAATCTAGCGAAATCTATGGAGGGATTAACGGTTTTTGGGATTTTGGCCCCTTAGGTGTCGAGCTCAAAAATAATATCAAAAATTTTTGGTGGCAAAAGATGGTGCGTGATCGCGCAGATGTAGTTGGGGTAGACACTTCCATTATTTGCCACCCCCAAACTTGGGTTTCTAGCGGCCACGTCAAAAGCTTTTCTGACCCTTTGGTGGATTGCAAAATTTGTAAAGGTCGTTTTCGTGCTGATCACATTTCGACTTTGCCTTGTCCTAATAAGCCTTCTTTAAATGTCGAAGCCTGTGCGGTCGATAAAAAAGGTCAGGGCGAACTTACGGAGATTCGTCAGTTTAATCTCATGTTCGAAACCTTTGTGGGTGCGATTCAGGATGATTCGGCTCGGGCTTATTTAAGGCCGGAGACCTGTCAGTCTATTTTTACTCAATTTAAAACCATTCAAACCGTGTCACGACAAAAAATTCCCTTTGGTATTGCCCAGATTGGTAAGAGTTTTCGTAACGAAGTCACACCGCGTAATTTTATTTTTCGTTCGCGAGAGTTTGAACAAATGGAAATGGAGTTTTTTATTAAGCCCGAGGAAGCCGAAGGCCAAAAGTGGTATGAGTATTGGGTGGATAAAAGGTTTCAATGGTTCATTGATTTAGGGATACGTGCTTCGCATTTACGCAAACGACCCCATGACCCTGACGAGTTGGCGCATTATGCTCAAGGTTGTACGGATGTCGAATATGAATTCCCTTTTGGTTTTTCAGAGTTAGAGGGTATTGCAAATCGCAGTAACTACGATTTAACTCAGCACATTAAAGGCAGTGGAAAGGATCTCAGTTATTTTGATGACCAAACAAAAGAAAAGTTTGTCCCTGCCGTCATTGAGACCTCCTTGGGTGTGGATCGAACTTTATTAACTGTTTTGGCCGATGCTTTTTGTGAAGACGAAATTGATGGAGAGTCGCGGACTTTGCTTAAATTTGCACCACATATTGCGCCCATTAAAGTGGCTTTTTTGCCGCTTTCTAAAAAGCTTTCTGAACCGGTGCAACGTTTAGAAGAAAAGTTAAGAAAAAAATATGCAACGGATTTTGATGCTGTGGGTAGTATTGGAAAACGTTACCGACGCTATGACGAAATTGGGACGCCGCTTTGTGTAACCTATGATTTTCAGTCCGAAGAAGACCATCAAGTAACGGTACGGCACCGTGATTCGACCAAACAGGAACGGATTGGTGTGGATCAATTAGAGGCTTATTTAGAAAAGATTTTTTCTTAAGAAAATAGGATTAAATATTTATGACACAACAATGGGTTTATTTTTTTGGGAATGGTCAAGCTGATGGCAATTCCCAATTAAAAAATTTGCTTGGGGGCAAAGGTGCCAATTTGGCAGAAATGAATCGCTTGGGGATTCCCGTGCCTCCTGGATTTACCATTACGACCGAAGTTTGTACTGCTTATTACAGAAATCAAAGTCAATACCCTGAAGAACTCAAAAAGCAAGTTCAGGAAAAACTGGATCAGGTTTCCACAACAATGTCGCGTCGTTTTGGTGACCCGGAAAATCCGCTTTTGCTTTCGGTGCGTTCGGGTGCACGGATTAGTATGCCAGGCATGATGGATACTGTACTTAATTTAGGGCTCAATGACACTACTGTCAAAGGTCTGTCGAGTTCCTCTGGTGATGATCGTTTTGCTTATGATTCTTACCGTCGCTTTATTCAAATGTATTCAGACGTGGTTCTGGATTTAGACCGTTCTCACTTTGAACACCTGATCGAAGAAAAAAAAGCCGCTCGCGAAGTCCGTCTGGATACCGAGCTCAAAGCCGAAGACTGGCAAGATTTAGTCGAAAGTTTTAAGGCCTATGTTAAAAAAATGACAGGAAAGGATTTTCCTCAAGACCCACACGAACAGCTTTGGGGTGCGATTGGCGCGGTGTTCCAGTCTTGGATGAATAAACGTGCCATTGAGTATCGCCGCATTAATCAAATTCCCGAAGAGTGGGGGACGGCGGTCAATGTTCAGGCCATGGTTTTTGGTAATATGGGAGAAGACTGTGCGACGGGAGTTGCCTTTACAAGAGACCCTTCCACTGGAGAAAAAATTTTTTACGGAGAGTTTTTGGTCAACGCACAGGGAGAGGATGTCGTCGCGGGTATTCGGACTCCTCAGCCGATTAATTTAAGAGTCAAAGAACGGGATCAATCTTCATTGCCTTCGATGGAAGAAGTCATGCCTCCCTGTTATCAGGAGCTCGTTAATATTTATCAAAAATTGGAAGCTCATTATCAGGATATGCAGGATATTGAGTTTACGATCGAAAAAGATAAAGTGTGGCTTTTACAAACTCGTAATGGCAAACGAACTGCCCAAGCCGCGGTTAAAATTGCCGTGGATATGGCAAAAGAAGGAGTGATCGATAAGAAAACAGCGGTTTTGCGAGTCGACCCGGCCCAGATTGACCAATTATTGCACCCTTCTCTGGATCCCAAAGCAGAAAAAAATCTTATGGGAAAGGGGCTGCCGGCTTCACCAGGTGCGGCTAGTGGCCGCGTGGTCTTTACGGCAGAGGAAGCCATCGAGTGGAGCGATCAAGGTAAGGATGTGATTTTGGTTCGATTGGAAACTTCTCCCGAAGACATCCATGGGATGCATGTTGCTAAGGGTATTTTAACAGCACGCGGTGGCATGACCAGTCATGCTGCAGTTGTGGCGCGGGGGATGGGTAAATGCTGCATTACTGGCTGCGAGGCTTTGCAAATTGATTCCAAAAATAAGCAATTTAGTCTCAATGGTCATCAAATTTCTCAAGGGGATGAAATTACTCTGGATGGAAGCACAGGGGAAGTGATTTTGGGAAAAGTCCCAACCACCGCGGCAAAACTTTCTGGAGAGTTTGCTGAGCTCATGACTTGGGTTGATGAGTACCGCCGGCTTAAAGTCAGAACCAATGCCGATACACCCGAAGACACCGCAGTGGCAAGGCGCTTTGGCGCCGAGGGCATTGGCCTTTGCCGAACTGAGCACATGTTTTTTGAGGAAGACCGTATTGGTGCAGTGCGGGAGATGATTTTAGCTGAAAATATCGAGGGCCGAAAAAAGGCCTTGGCCAAGATTTTGCCAATGCAAAAGGGTGATTTTTTAGAGATCTTTCGCGAGATGAAGGGTTTTCCGGTGACGATTCGTTTGTTGGACCCCCCTTTACATGAGTTCTTGCCACATACTGAAGAAGAAATCCAACAAGTTGCCCAAAAACTTAATCGTAATGCCGATGAAATCAGAAAAAAACTCACTACTCTCAATGAGTTTAACCCTATGTTAGGGCATCGCGGCTGTCGTTTGGGTATTACCTATCCCGAAATTTATGAAATGCAAACGCGTGCCATTATGGAAGCGGCTTGTGAACTCGTCAAAAACGAGGGCTTTGAGATTATTCCTGAGATTATGATTCCCCTGGTGGGCCATGTGAATGAACTTGCCTTAATGCGAGAAACCGTCGAAAAAGTTTGTCTAAAAATTTGTGACGAGTTTCAGGTCAAATTAAAATACCTTATTGGTACCATGATCGAATTACCACGAGCTGCATTGACTGCAGATATGGTTGCAAAGTATGCAGATTTCTTTTCTTTTGGCACCAATGATTTAACGCAAACGACTTTTGGTTTTTCGCGTGATGATGTGGGAAAGTTTTTGCCGGTTTACTTAGAAAAAAATATTCTTCCCCAAGACCCTTTTGTGACTCTTGACGTTGAGGGAGTAGGGCGTTTGGTTCGTCAAGGGACCGAACTTGGCCGACAGACCAAGGCTAAACTAAAGGTAGGAATCTGTGGTGAACATGGTGGAGACCCTAAATCGGTCATGTTTTGTGACAAAATAGACTTGGACTATGTCAGCTGTTCACCTTATCGGGTGCCAGTGGCACGTTTGGCTGCAGCTCATGCGGTCTTAAAAGAAAATTCTTAAAAAAGGACTTACATTGAAGGCTTTTAAAAAATTCATCTTAACTTTTGTAATTTTGTTTTCTGCGACTTCTTGCACAGAAGATTTTATTATTCCCAGTATTCCTCTGGATCTTGACCCAGTGACTTTAGCCAATCCTATTTCGCTGGCTGCCAGTGTGCAAAATAAAAGGCTTTATGTTGTCAATTCTAACGGACGAGTGCAGTGGCTGGATGCCTCTTTTATTATTTTTGATATCAGCGACCCTATAAACCCGGTTCCCATTCATGTTATTCCAATTCGTAACTTTTCTGGCCAGATAATTTTAGATGAAGCCCGCCAGTATGTTTATATTCCCAACCGTAAAGGCGATGAGGACAACGATGCGGATGAAACTGAGCAAATATTACGTATTAATATTGATGAAGCCTCCCCGGACTTTCTTTTAGTTGAGGAAATCCTTTCGGCAGAAAATCCTTTCGGTGCTTTCTTTGATGGTCAAAACCTTTATGTTGCTGCTACAGCAGAGGCCTTGCGTTACGATGTCGATCAAATGACCGGGTATAGTTCGGTACAATTAGACATTACGACTAACGAAGACCGTACACTCGATGCAGATGAAACACGAGAAATCGGTATTTCGCCTTCGGGTTCTCATATTTTTGTTACCAACCGAATCGATAATATGCTCATCCTCAACGCTGAAGAGTTTTTGGCTCCCACACCTCCCGGTGTGCGTGAGTTAGGTAGTGACGCAGTCGATTATATTGTGGTGGGGACTGCTTCCACTCGAGGGATCACGCGTGATTCAAATTTTATTTATCTCATCGATGGAGCCCCAGCAGTTTTAAAAGTTTTAACGGATGAAGGCCTTGAGCCTGTGGTTGGGGCCCCAAAAGAAATTCCCGCTTCCACTTTGGAAGTCGCTTCCATTCCTGTTGGGGTGGAGCCTGGTCAGATTTTGGTGGATGAGCCCAATCAACGGGCTTATGTCACTAATGTAGACAGCGATGATCTTTCTATTGTGGATCTAGATTTACAGCAAGAAGTTGGACGTATTGATCTGTCGACACGACCCGCTGGGATTAAAGACGAAGATTGGGATGGTGACCAACCCTTTGGTATGACTTTGTACGAAATAAACGGCACCCAATATCTCTACGTGGCACATTACGAAACGAATTTAGTTTCTGTTGTAGATTTAGAGCAAAAAGCTGTGGTGGCTTTTATCGGAGATTTACCTGAAGAACCGCAAGAATAGCTTACACACTTTGTTAATTTTTTATTTTAAGGAAACATCATGTATTTATTTAATTCACTACAAAAAATCGTTTTATTTGTTTTATTACTTTTCTTTTTTTCGTCGCTCAATGCCTGTGTGGGAAGTGATCGCAAAGACAGACTCAAATTTCCAGCCATCGTTGCCATAGATCAAGCTAAAAAGCGCGTCTTTGTGATTGATAACCAGAAAAATGGTCTTAATATTATTCAGGCAGATAAAAATAATGAAGTGATGGTAAAAGACAACAAAGACGGGGAAGAAGTTGGCCTGCTTACTGAAGAAGACACTCTTTTATTACCTCAATTTCCTTCCAATGCAGCTTTAGCTTCTTTGGGCAATGACCTTTCGCGACTTTTTATCTTGGGTAATGACGAAACCTCTCTGCAAAAAATCATTGTCATCGATTATGATACCGCCTTGGGTTTAAGGCGCTCTGAGTTGTCTCCTATGATCGTTTCAGGAGACAGTGCAGATGTCTTGGTGGGGATTCAAGTAGATGCAACACGTGGTATTGTTTGGGTCAGTAATTCCAGCTCGGGTTTTTTACATGCTTATGATGTCCAAACGGGCATAGAAATTCCAG
>JAUHYS010000132.1 GCA_030426445.1 bacterium | reverse complement strand
TGTATTTAATTGTAGGTAGCCTTAAATTTTATCTGACCAAAAACTTTTCTATCCTTCGATACCTGAATTCTGAGGTGAAGGAAATCTAATATTAGAAGAAGCCCTAATGGATTTAGAGGCCTCGAAAACTTCTCTTGCAAAATTACCCGTTACAACACATTCGCGACATCTTATGAGCCGAGCAATTCTGGAATTGGGAGAAATTTATCTCAAGCAACAACAGTATCAAAAAGCACATAGTGCTTTTTCTGAAGCTCTCAACCGCTGTGAAGAAGACCCTAATTTACATTTCTTCCGATTTTATCCCTTGCTTGCCACGGCAAAACTCGCTCTTGCCGAAAAAAACATAGACTTCTTTAAAGAAATTTATCCCCGACTGATTCACCTCACAGAAACAAATGATCAAAAACAAGATCTGGCGAAACTCGTTAAAGACATCCCTTTAGAAAAAATTTTAGAGAAAAACACTCAAGAATCGGTAAGCACTCAAACGTCCACACCTATTCCAAACAGCTCAATTGATTTGCAGACTTATGACTCATTGTCTCATACTCACTTTAGCAATGAAGCTTTACTTTCCATCTTGCGCATTAACCGTGCATTACTCAGTGAAATGCAGGCCCCAGCACTTTTTCAAAAAATATTGGAATACGCTACGGAACTTAGCGGAGCTGAAAGTGCATTGCTTTTAGAAGTTTCTGAAGAAAATGAACTTTCTGTGCGAGCGGCTTTTAATACTGAAATCGATGAGGGGCAAAGAGAAATCAGCGAACATATTGCTAACCAGGTCTTAAGCTCTGGAAAATCGATTGTAACCCATGATGCAATGGGCGATGAAAGCTTTAATCAGTACCAATCTGTGGTCGCTTTAAGACTGCGCTCGGTGGCCTGTGTCCCGATTCGGGTTCACCATAAAGTCGTGGGTCTGCTTTATTTAATTCATCGCAATAAAATTGAACTCTTCAACCAACAAGTACTCAAACTTTTAGAAGCTTACAGCGACCAAGCTGGAATGGCTTTACAAAATAATCGCTATGTTTTGGAGCTCAGACACCTAAATCAACAGCTTAAGGAAAAACTCGAGGATGCCGAGTCTTTTATTGATCAACTCAAAGCCGACATGCGAACACGCTTAAAAAATCCTTATCCTAAAATTTTGGGACAAAGTCCTGCCATCGTGCAAATATTGGAAAACCTCGATCGAATCAGTGATACGGAACTCAGTGTATTAATTTTAGGAGAAACCGGAACTGGAAAAGAACTGATTGCTCGAGCCATTCACGAAAACTCTCGGCGGCGATCTCAGGCTTTTATTGCGATCAATTGCGGAGCCATTCCAGAAAACATCATCGAAAGTGAACTTTTTGGCTACGTTTCGGGAGCCTTTACGGGGGCTACACGTGACAAAAAAGGGCTCTTTGAAGCTGCCCATGGAGGCACACTTTTTTTAGATGAGGTTGCAGAACTCCCTCTGCAATTACAGGTAAAATTGCTGCGTGTTTTACAAGAAAAAGAAGTCGTGCGTTTGGGCTCAAGTAAACCTATTAAGGTTGATTTTCGCCTGGTTGCGGCTACTCACCGTCATTTGGAAAATTGGGTGACAGAAAAAAAGTTTCGCGAAGACCTGTATTACCGTTTAGCGCAAATGGTCTTACAAGTTCCCTCACTACAAGAACGACCTGAGGACCTCCCCATATTAACAGACCATTTTCTAAAAATTTTTTCCAAAGAATTAAATTTAAAAAAAGTTCCCCAAATTTCACAAAACCTTTTTAAAACCATGATGGATTATCACTGGCCAGGAAATGTTCGTGAACTAGAAAATACTTTACGTACCGCCACAGCCTTTGCCAATGAGGGACAAATTGGTATGCGCGATCTCCCTGAGTTTTTATATAAGAGATTATCAAACTCTCGATTACCTTCTCATACTCCAGAAGAGTCATTGCAAAGCACTCTTCAAAACAAACCCGAAACTCCTATGCCAAAAAAAGAAACTCCTCAAACCCCTTGCACATGGGAAGACTACGAAACCGCCTTATATGTTAGGGCTCATCAAAAATTTAGTGGAGACTGTAAAAAAATGGCCAGTGAGCTCAAAGTAGGCATTGCAACCACATATGCTAAAATAAGAAAGTATGGTTTAAAAGAAAAAAACACATCAGAAAAAATAAAACACTTAATTCCAAAGCTTCCCGAAAAATTTTCTACTCAACAATTAAAAACTTTTGTCATTCAACGGATATTTCAAAAGACTCAAAGTCCATACAGTACGGCTCAACAATTAGGATTAAATGTAGGAACGGTTTACCGATACTTGAAACCTAGCACTTAAAAAATTCGCTTTTTTTTGAAGACCGGTTTAAAATATTTTCAAACGAAAATTTTTGATTAGGAGGTTCCCTTGTTAAGAAAAAGCAAAAATAAAATTTTATGGCTCCTTTTTATTTTAATAAGCTTGTCTTTTTTAGCTTGTGGAGAAGAAGGGGCTGAGAGTGAACTAAATATGATTGAAGAAGGCTTATCTTCTGAAGATCAACTCAACACAACCGTTAATGCACCTCCCCCATCAGAAAAAGGTGACGAAGAGACTGACCGAAAATAATCAGTAAGCTCTATCATTTTTACGTTAATTCATACTCATGATCTCTATCAATCCCATCGAACGCTGTTATCGCGATCTCAAAAAACAAGGGAAAGCTCCACTCATTTTACACTCGGGTAATCCCAATCTACAAGGCATTCATTTCCCTAAAGAGATTCTTCAAGCCGCGTATCAAAAAGCTATTGCAGAACACTCTTACAAGCCTGAACCTAAAGGTTTACTAACTGCTCGCCGGGCAGTTTCTGAATATTATGCGCGTCAAAACTGTGAAATCCATGAAGAAAAAATCATTCTCAGTTCTGGAACCAGTGAATCTTTTGCTTTTTTATTTCGAATGCTGACCGCAAACCTAAACGATCATGTTTTGGTTCCCATTCCTGCTTACCCACTATTCGATCACATTGCAGATTATACAAAAACTCAGTTAAAATATTATTCCCTTGTCACTAAGCAAGATTGCTGGACAATGGATTGGGAAAACTTAACTCAACAATGGAATCACAACACCAAGGCGTTCGTACTGATTTCTCCTCACAATCCTACGGGCTGGGTCGCCAAAAAATCCGACATTCAAAAAATTGTTGAGCTCTGCGATAAATACAACACCGCTTTAATCTGCGATGAAGTTTTTTCAAATTTTTATTTTGGCCAAGAAAATTATCCCAGAGCAGCCCAATATTCACAGCCTAGACTGTGTTTTACCTTAAATGGCATCTCAAAAATGCTGGCCCTGCCGGGTTTAAAATTAGGGTGGATAGCAGTAACTGGAAAAAATAATCTAGTGACGAAAACCATCGATGCATTAGAAATATACAACGATACCTTTCTTTCGGCAAATGGACTAATTCAGCAAGCTCTGCCAGATTTATTAACCAACGCAACAAAATTTTTAAAAAATTATTTCACGCAAGTCCAAGACCAACGTGAGCTTGCATTACAAATGCTTGGCAAAGCTTCCAAAATAAAAGTCTACCCTCCTGAAGGCGGTTTTTATCTTATGGCTCGAGTACATAATCAATCTCAATTAAGTGAAGAAGAATGGATTATTGAATTAATGAAACAAAAGGGCATCTTTGTTTACCCTGGATATTTTTATGACTACGCATCCCAAGACATTCATTTTATTTTTTCCTTTTTAACAAAAGAAAAAACTCTTCGCCAAGGCCTAGATAAAATCATTAAATTTTCTGATATTTCTAAAATATAAAAAAACTAACATAAAAAAACCCCAATCATGTTTCCATGATTGGGGCCAATAAAATTATCACTAACTTATAGTTACTTATTGCGGTTGGTAATCACAGTAAGAGTCGCTTCGTTATTTTCTAAGCCAGGATCCATATTAACATTATTATCATCAAGATCCGCTAAGAAAACACCGGTTTCACCCGTAGAAATTTGGTAAGCTTTAGCAACATTAACAAGGACTTCTGATGCTGGGGTTCCATTAGCAAAAGCATCATCAATGGCCAAGACTTGATCGATTCCGGTTGCTGCCTCTATCGCATCATAGGTAGCTTGATCAATTTCACGATACTCAACTGTAAAGGTAGGCTCATCCCAGAAAACAAAGTCCTGCGCACCTGTATCTGTTCCTGTTTCAACTAAACGTGGATTTTCATCGACTTGAAGATAGAACACGCTAATATCAGTTGTATTCACCAAATCAAGATCAGCTTCAATGTCATTACGGGAGAAGCTTAAACCTGTATTTAAGCTTAAGAAAGCTATATTGGTTTTACTTTTTCCGTCGCCTTCATTTGAATCTTGAGCATTTCCTAAAGTCACTTCATAAGCTAATGCCGGCAGACGATAAATAGCTGTCACGTCTACAGAAGCGGTTTGATCAAGATTATCTGTCACGGTAAAGGTGAAGACTTCGGTTCCTGGACTCTTTGTAGAAACGTCAATTTCTAAATCAGCATCAAAAGAATTGACATCACTAGCAACAGAATCACTAAAACCGCCATCTGAAGTGATTTCTAATGACTTAAATCCTTCAGGGGCGTTAACCGAAACTGTAAAAGTCAAACTTTTATCAGCATCAATGACTTGACTCTGAGTAGCCTCACCCACAACCTCTATAGTTGGAGGGGTTGCATCAGGGGGCGTTTCATCATCACAACTGGCAATACCAAACGCACCTAATACAAATAGGCTTGCCAACAAGCGTTTATTAAACATTTTCATAATATGCTCCTTAGTTATTTTTCTAAATATATCCCTCACCTACGAGGAATGGTTTTACTTGGAGTGCAAGGGAGTTTAAAAGGGTAATGATCCCTATTCTCCTAAATTAAACGAATTAAAGCCAGTTTAGGCTTTAGACCCATGCCTTTTAAATAATTTGTGCATCTAAATATGGTTTTTTACTGAGAAGTCAAACAAAAAATCTCAGCCATTAACAACGCACAAAGTAAGTACATCTAAAGCAATTGAGCTAAACAAACCTACTTTAATTCATATTCAATTATCAGGAGTGCATGTATATGGAGTGTTTTATGAGGTCGTTGTGGCTTAAGCCATCATATAATTTTAAATAAGCAAGATGCTTGCCATCTTTAATAACAAGAGTCACTTTATGACTCCTACATGAATAACTTACATAAATATAAAGAAGTTTGCAAGTAGCAATCAGCTTTTTAAAATTGATCAACTATTTTTTTAAATTAAAACTGGAGTCTAAAAACTTCACTTTTGAACTTATGTGAAAGCTTTGATGGTCCCCTCACCCCATATTCAAAACTAAAAAACTCTTCTTCTCAAACGGTTTTTGAATAAGAGGGTTGATTTAAATTCCGATTTTGTTCTTGGTAATAAAGATCAAAAACCATAGCAATATTTCTTAAAAAGAGTTTACCCCATACAGTGGTTCGTAAATGAGGTCCCTCGACTGAAAGCAAATCATCTATAATCAGGTCATCTAAGTTTTCCAGTTCTTTAGAGAAATACTTTTTGGAATCAAACTGCCATTTTTGGGAGAACTCTTCAAAATTAATTTCACCACGACACATAATTTGGGTAATCAAGTCACGCCTTATCTTGTCATCGTTATTCAATAAATATCCCCGAAAGGTTGTTAATTTTGAATGACTTGCTTTTTCCTCGTAAAGAGAAAGCTCTTTTTCATTTTGAAAATAATGACCATTCACATAAGAGATTGCACTGACTCCAAAACCTAGTTGATGGGCTTCAGCCCGAGTGGTGTAACCCATAAAATTTCGATGAATACTGCCTTGGTTAAGCGCCACACAGAGTTCATCTTCTTGTTTTGCAAAATGGTCCATCCCAATCGCTTGGTATTCATTGTTTAAAAAAGTTTGGTAAGCTTCTTCGAAAAGCGCAATCTTTAATTTGGGTATAGGCAAATCTTCTTCTTTAAAAGAACGCTGCACTGGGCTTTTCCAAGGGACATGCGCATAACTATAAACTGCCAATCGATCAGGAGAAAGCTCAAGTACTTTTTGCAAAGTATCTTGCCATGTTTTTAGCGTTTGTCCGGGCAAACCATAAATCAAATCAAAGTTAAAAGACTTAAAACCCAAGCGACGAAGACCAGCAATCATGTCTCTGG
>JAUHYS010000131.1 GCA_030426445.1 bacterium | reverse complement strand
ATAATATTAATATTGAAAGATTGAATAAAAAAATTGGTCTTTTAAAATAAGAAAATCAATTAATTAATGAATAATTAGAAGTATTAAGAGATTTAAATCCAGATATTAAAAATCTAAATTAATAACTTTAATAAAGAAATCAATAAGTTGTTAAATTATAAAATGATATTTCATATTATGAATAAAGGAAAAAGAAATATTTAAATAATGAAATTAATTTATAAGATATAGTTATTTAAAAATTGAAATTTTAAAATTAGAAGTTAAAAAATGTCACTTAAGAAATTTAAAATTCAATGAATTGTGATAATCATATATATTAGATTTAATAACTGAAAAATTGAGTCAAAGAATTACTAGAATAGAATAAATAATTAAAGAATAATGATAATGAAGAATTAAAACATTAATTAACTAAATAAAAAATGTTATTAGAATAGATGGAAAAGAAAGAAAAGCCCAATTTTGCTTAAAGACTTAAAAATTTATTTTAATTAAAATTTATCTAAGTATTCCTTTTTTGATATTTGTGGATTTTTTATATGATTTTTTAAAATTTCATCCATTAGTTAACATTACCTCAAATTAATTAAAATGAATATATGGACTTCTACTCTAAAGAGAAAGAGTTCTTTTTTGAAAATCAAAAATTGAGTTCTGCAACAGGGGCTTTTTTATTTTTACCTAAAATTTTGTTAAATTGCAAAACAGGCCAATCCCGACTTTGGGCTTCGCGCAATAAAAATTTATCTGGATTCACCGCATGAGGATACCCCACCGTTTTTAATAAAGGTAGATCCGAAATAGAGTCCGAATAAAAAGAGCAGTCTTGGATAGCAATGCGGTTTTCTTCTGCAAATTGTTGGGCCAAAAGCAATTTCCCTTCTTCGTAACAAAGGGGTTCTGCAATTTCTTTTTGGAGAATCCCCTTTTTAATTTGGGGACCAATACTAAAAGAAGTGTCGGCTTGAAAAAATTTTTCAATGGGCTGAATGGCCATTCGGGGTCCAGAAGAAATCAATACCACTTTATGCCCCAAGCTTTTCTGTTTTTTTACTTCCTTAAGGGCTTCTTGATAGATATTTGCTTTGACTTTTTTATGAAAGATTTCTTCACCGAGTTTCATAATTTCGCTCAGTTTAAAACCAGCCAGGTCAGAAAAAGTGATTTCATACATGCGACGGACATTCATTTTTTTAAGAAGCCGTCCGATTGTTTTATAGGTCAAGGCCTTGAGTATGCGGCGTTTTTTAATCATCCTCTTTTTAATTAGATCAAGGACCACTGTATAGCCACAGTAGCCTTTGATCAATGTTTGATCAACATCAAAAAAAGCGATAGCTGGCTTCATGCCGACTCCTGTTGGGCTTTAGCATCAAGGATACAATCTGCTGCACGATGGCCACTTAAAACCGCGCTCTCTATGGTTGCAGGCAGCCCTGTGTCCGTCCAATCGCCTGCTAGATAAACCCCATCTCCATCTAGTTGACACCCTGGGCGGTATGGATAGTCACCTGTTCTGGAACCAAAGGTTGCCCAATACTCTTTGATGACTTGACTGTGCATCAGATGATCTGATTCCAGCTGAGGATAAAAGCGTGATAATTCTTCTTGAGCCATCTTAACTAACAGGTTTTTTTCCATGATCGCTAGACTGTAGGCCCCACTGATGACTAAACTAATATAGTTAGCAGGTTTATTGGGGTAAACTTTAGCTTTATTAAATAACCAGTGAATAGGGCTGTCGATTAAACCCACAAAGGTTTGTGATGGATTAAAATCACGGTACCAGAGGTTAATTGAAACGATAGGGGCTGCTTGTATTTTATCTAACTGTGCCATATATTTTTGAAGAGTTTTTTCCGAGTTTTGTAAGATTTTTTTCAGTGCGGGGGGTGGAGTGGCTAAAATAATTTTCTCGGAAAAAAATTCTTCTCTGTTTTGATTGCGCAGACACCAGTACGAGCCTTGTTTGTTTATTTCTGTGATTTGAGTTTGAAAATGCAGAGGGATATTTTTTGCTCTGAAATATTTTTCTAAAGGTTCACAATACAGTTCATTAAACCCCACTTTAGGGACAATCAGTTGAGAATCTTGACGTTTGGATAAAAGTGCCCTTTTAATGACTTCTACAAAAAGGGCTGCGTTGGCTTGTTCCATAGGCTCATTGAGAGTCGCCAGTCCTACAGGCTCCCAAAAAACTCGAATGGATTGAGGGGTTTGTTTGGTTTGACGGAATATATCCGATACCGACCGTTTGTGTAACGAATCTTCCAGTTTCGCTTTTTTGCAAAATTTAACCAAGCGATTCATCGCGACTTTGTCTCTCCAGTTAAGCCCCTTAAATTTGTACAAGCCCCAAGCTAAATGAAAGGGCGCGGGTAAATTAGGGCAGGACATCGAAAAAAAGTTATTGTGGGAGGAAGCAAAAGTGATTTCGAGATTTTCTTGTTGATGGAGTTGAGAATCTGTACCCAGCGTTTTTAAAAATTTTAAGGTTTCGTGATAAGCGCCCATCATGAGGTGTTGACCATTGTCAACGGTTTCTCCTGTTTTGGCTTCTTTAAAGGAATAAGCGCGCCCTCCCCAAAAAGGGCGTTTTTCAAAAATGCGAATCTTGGCTCCGGCCTGATGAAGTCGCAAAGCGGCAGCCAGGCCCGCAAAGCCTCCGCCAATAATGCTGATTTCGGAGAAATTTTCTTTTTTAGACATTTAAACTCAACAAGGTCATAAATATGATTTTTATACTAAGTATATCCATGCTTATCATGAAATAAAAAAAAATCTAGTCTCATAATTAAAGATCAATACTTGCTCAATTTCATAAAAAAACTTAGGGTTTTTCACGATGAATCCACCTTTTTTCAAAAAGCCGCTTCCTTTAAAAAAAGGAGATAAAATCAAAATTATTGCCCCTGCGAGCAATTTTGACCGTGAGGCTTTCTTAAGAGGCGTGAAAAAAATCGAGTCTTGGGGTTTTCAAGTTGAATACCGCGGGGATATTTTTGAAAAGAAATTTTATCTTGCTGGAGAGGTTTCACGGCGCGTCCACGAATTAAAAGAAGCACTCAATGACTCGGAAACACATGCTATTTTTGTCGCGCGGGGAGGCTATGGCACGATGCAACTCCTTCCTGCTTTGAAAAACTTTCAACCCAAGGGAAAACCTAAAATTCTTCTGGGTTATTCTGATCTCACCGTTTTACTCAATTACCTCCAGCAAAGTTGGGGTTGGGTTTGTTTTCATGGCCCCGTAGTGGCCAAAGACATCAGCGACCAATTAGATCAGGAGTCTAAACATTCTTTATTGCGTTGTTTGACCCAAGCAAGGCCTTTAGGGAGTTTAAAGCCTCCCAGTTTAAAGTCGCTTTTCCCTGGTGAAGATTTAAAAAACGCAGAGGGTATTTTAGTGGGAGGCTGTCTTTCTTTAGTGGTTTGTAGCTTGGGGACACCCTATCAATTAAAAACCAGTGGAAATATTCTATATTTAGAGGATGTCGGGGAGCGCCTCTACGAGATTGACCGTATGTTGACCCATTTGCGCCTGGCGGGTCTTTTTGAGGGAGTGAAGGGGATCGTTTTTGGGCCTCTCGAGGATGCGCATCATAATCCAGAGGTGGTTGAGGCACTGTTAAAGGATTTGTTAGGAGATATGCGCATTCCGGTTTTATTAGGCTTTCCTTCGGGACATATTTCAGGGTCTTGGACGATTCCTTTTGGAGTCAAAACAAGAATTGAAACCCAAGAACCCGCTTTAGTCTTCTTAGAAAGCGCTCTTGAGGACCCTTCTGTATGAATTTAAAAAAAATAGATTCATTATTTAGGAAGGCCATCGAAGAACAAGGCTTTTCCGGAGCTCAGATTTTATTAGGCAAAGGTCAAGAGAGAATCTTTTACCAACATTACGGAACGACCCATCGTGAATCGGGATTTCAACCAGTCGATCAAAAGACATTATTCGATATGGCTTCTCTTACTAAAGTAGTCAGTTCACTTTGTTTAGCGATGTCAGCTTACCAGCAGGGGAAACTCAAGCTGGAAGTTCCCATTAAAACTTACCTTCCATCCTGGCAGGGCTCTCCTGACATTAGTATCGAACAATTGCTAGCTCATACTTCTGGTTTGCCGGATTGGGCGCCGCTTTATCAAGATTTTAAGGGCCATGGCCTTTCTTATTCGCAGATAAAAGAGGCTTTTATTCAAAAAATTTCTCAAATCCCTTTAAAGCAAGCGCCAGGTACGGGACGACTTTATAGTGATTTAGGTTTTATTTTACTGGGTTTTATTTTGGAGGAGATTTTTCAGGCAAGATTAGAGGGCCTTTTTGAGGTAGAAGTCGCTCAAAAATACGGGCTTAAAAACACTTTCTTTAACCCATTAGAAAAAGTAAGCGTTCCTATTGCAGCGACTGAAAATTGCCCTTGGCGCAAGCGTCTATTAATCGGAGAAGTTCATGATGACAATGCTTGGATATTGGGAGGGGCAGCAGGACATGCGGGACTTTTCAGCTGTGCTTTGGATTTAGAAGTTTGGATTCGAGCTATTTTTAGGATAGCTCAGGGTCAACATTCTGTCCTTAGCCAAGAAACATTTAACCGTTTTTCTCAGTTTGACAAGGCTTTAAGTCTAGCCTGGGACCGGGTAAGCCAGCCCAAAAGTGCGGCTGGTAAGTATTTTTCTGACAAAACTTTAGGGCATTTGGCTTTTACGGGATGTAGTTTGTGGATGGATTTTTCGGATAAAAAGTATGTCATTCTATTGACTAACCGGGTTTACCCTCATCGTGAAAATAGTATTATTCAAGTTTTTCGCCCTCAAATCCATGATTTGTTGCTAGAAAATTTCACTGAAAACTCTCTTGACAGAAACTTGTAGAACCCATAGGCTATTGCACCCCGATCCTGTTTTTTTATTTGATTTTTTTCGGTGATCGTTTAAAATTTAGTTTTATTATGAAAGTTAAATGAAATACTTTAAGCACTTTAGCTAATTAATTTTGAAGGGATTGATAATTCATGCCTGGTATCCATATCCGAGAAGGTGACTCTTTTGAAGCTGCCTTACGCCGTTTTAAAAAGCAATGCGAAAAAGCCGGAATACTTTCTGAAATTCGTAAACGAGAACATTACGAAAAACCCAGCTTGCGGCGTAAACGTAAAATGGTGGCAGCTCGTAAACGCGCTATGAAAAAAATGTTCCAAGGCCCTAGCCGTTAAATAATGAATATTTTTTAGATTTCATTCAGATATTTAAAATCTCATGCAATTAATTAACAAAATTGATGAAAAGATTAAGGAAGCAATGCGTGCTCAACAAAAAGACGCTTTGCTGGCCTTGCGCAATATCAAAGCTTTTCTAAAAAATAAGACGATTGATCTCAGGCGTGATTTGGATACTGCAGAAGAAATGCAAGCTTTGGCAACGATGTCTAAACAACGACAAGAGTCCATCGAGTCCTATCAAAAAGCCAAGCGTCCCGATTTGGTCGAAAAAGAGCAATTCGAGTTGTCCATTATCCAAAGTTTTTTGCCCGAACCACTGAGTGAAGCGCAATTAACGTCTTTGATTCAAGAAATGATAACACAGGTCAATGCAAGCGGCCCTCAAGATATGGGTAAAGTGATGCAAGCTCTTAAATCAAAAGTTACAGGCAGAGCGGATGGCAAAGTGGTCAGTAAAAAGGTCCAGGAAGAATTAAAAAAAATTTAGAGGTTATTTTGAGTTTCTCCGAAGAAAAACTCGCAGAAATCCGTCAACGTGTTGCCATTGGTGAGGTGATTGGAGAGTACGTTCAATTAACTCAATCAGGCAAGAGCTTTCGTGGGCTCTGTCCTTTTCACCAAGAAAAAACCCCTTCTTTTTATGTCAGTCCTGAGCGTGAAACCTTTCATTGTTTTGGTTGTGGTGAAGGAGGGACGGTCTTCCATTTTTTGATGAAAATAGAGGGTTTCAGTTTTAGCGAAGCCGTAAAAAAAATGGCGGATCGAGGCGGTATTGAACTGAATATTTCTCACTCGACTCATTCTCAATCAGGCAAGAAAAAAGAGCGCCTGTTAGAATTACACCGTCA
Source organism: bacterium (assembly GCA_030426445.1). Classification (GTDB taxonomy): domain Bacteria; phylum UBA10199; class UBA10199; order DSSB01; family DSSB01; genus JACKPJ01. Next base: position 127 of record JAUHYS010000131.1, on the reverse strand, counting down.
AGCAGCCTGGTATTACCATTGTTACCTTAAAAATTTGCCAGAAACAGAGGAAGTCTGGGCTTATTTAAACCAACGTCAAATTAAAGCAGCTTTGGCTGAAAAGTTTTATTTAGGATTTTGTCCACCA
>JAUHYS010000130.1 GCA_030426445.1 bacterium | reverse complement strand
GGTGCCGATCTCGTAGCCATGTGTGTCAACGACCTGATTTGTGTTGGAGCCCAACCTTTATTTTTTTTAGACTATTATGCTTGCGGCAAACTCGAAGTTGAAAAAGCCACCCAAGTCGTCGCTGGCATGACAGAGGCCTTAACAGACATCCAATGTGCCTTGTTGGGTGGAGAAACCGCTGAAATGCCTGGCATGTACGATCCAAAAGATTTTGATTTAGCCGGTTTTGCTGTCGGTGCCGTCGAACGCACCTAAATGATTGACGGTTCAAGTATTTCTATTGGCAATAAACTCATTGGACTTGCCAGCTCGGGAGTCCACTCCAATGGTTTTTCTCTGGTACGAAAAATTGTAGAAGAACAAAACCTGGATCTAAAGCAAGTTTATTCCGGCATGCAAGAAAATCTTGGCCAAGCTTTAATCAAACCCACAAAGATTTATGTTAATCTAGTAAATTTATTTAAAAAGCAATTTCATTTATTGGGTATTGCTCATATTACAGGAGGCGGACTTTTAGAAAATGTTCCCCGTATTCTTCCTCAAAGCTGTCAGGCAAAAATTGATTCACAAGCTTGGGACTTCCCTCCTCTTTTTAAACTCCTGCAGGAAAAAGGCTCGGTCGAACAAAAGGAAATGTACCGCGTTTTCAATTGCGGTATTGGTATGGTTTGGGTCGTCCCAGATTCTGAGACAGAAGAGATAGTCGAAAGACTTACAGGCGCTGGTCAGCCTGCTTATGTGATTGGAGAAATTGTCGAACGCAGTGATCCAGAAAAACCTGCAATTGAATTTAGTTTTTAAAAAAGGTTAATATATTGTCCCCCTCCCCGATAAATCGGGACAAGCTTTGAGACGAAGAGAGGGTCAGGGGGCGTTTGATAATCATGAGCTTTCAACTGGCTATTTTAATTTCTGGACGTGGCAGTAATATGCAGGCCATCCACCGTGCGATTGAGGAAGGAAAACTTTCCGCAAAAATCGCCGTCGTGATCAGCAACCAAGCTGAAGCTGCAGGCCTGCAATATGCAAAAAATCACGGCCTGGCTACAAAAATTCTACAAACCAAACCCAAGGAATCACGCCAAGACTATGACCAGCGCTTGCAATCACTGATTCAAAAGTATTCGGTGGACCTCATTGTCCTGGCAGGCTTTATGCGATTGTTATCTCCTGAGTTTATTCAGGCCTTTCCCCAAAAAATAATTAATATTCACCCTTCATTATTGCCTGCTTTTCCGGGCTTACATGTACACGAACGCGCCATTGAAGCGGGAGTCAAATATAGTGGTTGCACGGTGCACTTTGTAGACGAGGGCTGTGACACAGGCCCCATTATTGACCAGCGCGTAGTGCCTGTCTTGACTGAGGATTCTCCAGAAACTTTAGCTGCACGCATCTTAAAAGAAGAACATCAATTATATGCAGCTTGCATACAAAAAATTGCCAACAGTCAATTAGAGTTTAAAGACGGTAAAGTTATTTTGAACGCGTTCCCAAAATAAACTTAAGATAGTCTAAAGCAAATTTACTTAATCGCGGATGATTTTAATCATTTAAACGATAACCTGCCTTGCTTTTAGAAAATAAATCGTACATCAAATCATGTTCTTTTGCTGGAAGGGATTGCCATTTCCTCGTTTGACTTTTTAGATAAGAAGTGTAAGCCACCAGAGCGGTGGTCCAAACCCAGTGTATGCCCTACTTCATGAGCCGCCGTGACGGCAATGGCAAATGTAATATTTTTAGCAGGGTCTTGAGCTAACCATTCCTCTATATAGGCATCGGGCATTCGGTAGTCACGTCTGCCCGCTATTACTTCTTGAGAAATCTCATACAAAATCATACAGCACATCGGCAAAAGCCAAAACACGGGCTTCGGAAATTTCTTGGCTGTTGGGTTTGTTAAGAGATATTCCGGTGATTTGAGAAAGCTTTTGAACATCTGAAAAATAGGGCCTAGATTGAATCTCTTTTTCTAAATTAGCTTGCGTCTCAGCAACCGAATCGGCTTTTGTCCCACCACAACTCATGCCTAAAAGACTTGCTGCCCCACCCAATAAGAATAATCCCACGATCTCAAATGTAGACAATTTTTTTAATTCTGGATCCCAAGAAGGGCTTTTAGGTTTGGTTTGAAACCGAGTCTGTGACATTGCAGCGCTCCGTGGAAGCAAAGGGGTTTGTGTCATATCATAGCGATCTACTGAGGCTTCTTTTGGTGCAGCCATCGTGTCTTCTGGTTGAAAAGTTAAAAAATTTATAGGCAAGCTTGAGGCACATTCACCCTCATCATTAAACTCCTGTTTAAAAATTAAGATAATGAGGGTTTAATTTTGAGGGTTACTTGATTGGATACGTTTCAAGATAAAGAAAGTTTTGAAAAATAGCTTATCAATAGAAGACCAAGGCTCCAATTAATAATAGGAAGGCTTCAAACCTCTATGTTGAAATCTTTTTTATATATTTTTTTGCCATGGCAATCATTTGATGTGCCTGTTTTTTTGTCTTGGCTTCCGCATAGGTTCGAAGCAAAGGCTCGGTACCCGAAGCCCGAATCAATAACCACGATTGATCGGAAAAATAAAATTTCCATCCATCCTTTTTATCCAGAATCACCGCTTTAAAATCCTCTGCCTGGCATGCCTTCAATTTCTTTAAAACAGTTTTTATATCAGCTGAAGAAAAAGGAATGTCTTCACGATAATAATAAAGTGGCCCATATTTTTTTTGCAACTTGGAAATCACTTGAGAAAAAGGAAGTTTTTGTTTTGCCAAAATCTCTAGTAATAGCAAGGCACATAAAAGGCCATCACGCTCTTCAACATGGCACGGGATGCCAATCCCTCCAGACTCTTCGCCTCCAATGAGCACTTTGCTTTCGCGAAAGGCCTGACAAATATGTTTAAAACCAATAGGAGTTTCATCAAGAGGGACAGAAAAAATTTTACAGATTCTATCAATCATTTGTGTGGTAGAAACTGTTTTAATCACTTGAGCTTTCCATGAACGGTCTTCCAATAAATATTGTAGTAAGAGCGCAAAAATCTGTTGGGCAGAAATAAAGTTTCCTTTTTCGTCTATTGCTCCAATGCGATCGGCATCGCCATCGGTAACTAGACCAATATGGGCCTTTTCTTTTTTTATTGTAGCTTTTAAAAACGCTAAATTTTTTTCAATGGGTTCAGGATTGACCCCACCAAATAGCAGATCTTCTTGGTCACGAATTTCGATGATTTGTTTTCTAAAAATTTCTTTTAGGTAACCCGCTCCAGCCCCGTGCATGGCATCATAAACAATTTTCAGTTTTGATTTTTTAATCAAGTTAAGATCAACAAATTGCGAAAGCTTTTTTAGATAGTCCGGCAATGGGTTAAAAAAACGAAGTTGTTTATTTTTTATCGCCTTTTCAAGTCTCTGTTTTTTAATCCTTCGGTTTCTATTTTGATTTTTTAATAATTGTTTCTCGATTGCTTTAACATATTTTGTAGAAGCACTACCGCCATCGCGTTCTTTAATTTTGACTCCATTCCACTGATAAGGGTTATGGCTGGCTGTAATCATCACACCAGCCAAAGCTTTTTTTTGCACCACTCCACAAGAAATTAAAGGTGTCGGGACATATTGCGACGCCATCTCGACCTGAAAGTCATTGCCTAACAAAACTTTGGTAGCTTCCTCCGCAAATTCCCGACTGCAAAAACGCCGATCATAACCCACAATCACTTTTTTGTTTTTAGATTGAACATGAAAGTCACAAAAGGCTTGTATAAGCTGGGCAACATTTTCGTAAGTAAAATCCTTTCCAATAATTGCGCGCCAGCCATCCGTCCCAAATTGAATAGTCATGAAGTTTCAAGCTCCTTTCACTTTTCATTTTAGATAAAAACCATTAAAGATCTACTCATGAATCACGTTATTTCTGTTGATTTAGGTGGCACTTCACTGCGTCTGGCTTTGCTGGACGAAAACGCGACTTTCTTAAAACGCAAAACCCTGAGTTCGCAAAAAGTTCAAACACCCCATAATCTCGTTACAGTCTTGATAAAAGAAATCAAACTTTTAAAAGCAAATGCAAAGACGAAAAAACTTTCGGTAAAAAGCATTGCTTTGGGAATTCCCGGTCTGGTCAACCCTAAAACCGGCAGAGTTTACCGTTCGCCACATTTTCCTTTATGGAAGGACATCCCTCTCGTCTCAAAATTAAAATCTCATTTTGACCTTCCTATTTATATTGATAATGATGCCAACCAGGCTGCTTTGGCTGAAGCTCACTTAGGCGCGGGAAAAGATTGGCAAGATTTTATCCTGCTAACTTTAGGAACCGGCATCGGGGGTGCCATTGTCAGTCAAAAAAAAATCTTTCATGGCAGCCAGGGTTTTGCGGGAGAATTTGGACACATGGTGATTCATCCCAATGGAACATCGGGTGCACTGAATATTCGTGGAACTTTAGAAAGTTATTGCTCCATGACAGGTCTGCGATTGCAAATTTTAGCACAGCAAACAAAACTCAAAGCAAAACAAAGGTCATGTTCTCTTGACGAATTAGATTTGAACGACACCGACTTTCCCCTTTATTTAAAAGAAAAGGCTATAGCCGGTGATAAAGAAGCCATTAAAATTTGGCAAAACTTTGGAAAAAACTTGGCCTACGGACTGGCTAACTTAAGCCATAGTTTGGGTATTTTTAAATTTATCTTGGGGGGTGGACTGGCTGAGGCATGGGATTTATTTATTCCAGCTTGTCAAAAATCTTTAAAACATTTAGTTTACGATTATACGTATCCAATGATTGAAATCCGTCCGGCTCTACTAGGAATCGATGCAGGGTTAGTAGGAGGCTTATTTATCATTAAGTGAAGCTTAGAAACGATCATGAAAACGCAATCCAAAAAAATATACCTTATTGTGGGAGGCTTAATAGCCAGCTTTATTTTGAGTTCTGCCTTTTTGATTTCTCAATATAAGTCAGGTCTCAAAAAATCTTTTGAAGCTCAATTTTTTTTTGCAAAAGAGCCTTATCTGCTTCAGAGTAATCCGAACTTAAAAAAAATTAAAATTGGCGAGCAAGGGCAAACTTTGTTTTCACACGGAAGTGGCACCCTAAGTTTAAGCATGGCCTTGCATGCCATGGGTTGGAAACTCTCCCCTGAAGAACTGGCTGCACTCCTTTTAAAAGAAAAAGCTTACGACGAAAATGGAGAGCCCAAATGGTATGCCGTAACGGCCATCACTGGTGGAAAACTAGATATGGAAATTCCGACCAGCCCAAATCGCAGCCTCATCTTAAAATCACTTAAAAAAGGACAACCCGTTATCGCGCAAATTGAAAACACAGTTCATGGAAAACACTGGGTCATGATTGTAGGAAAAAGAGACTCCCAATTGATTATCAAAAATCCACTTTCAATCGAAAAAGTATGGGAAACAATTGAAAGCCCAACAACTCAAGTCCACAAAATTCTTATTCTCAAAAAAAGAGGCCAGTGGTCTCTATGAGAGCAATAAACTTTTTTTTTCTCATTAATGTTATATCGATGATGATTTTTTCTTTCCAATCAAGCGGCTGGAATCCCGATTATACCTTGACTCTTCCCAAACAAACTCAAGTATGTGTGCAAAAAGACTCCGAAGCTAAAGTCAATATTAAAGAAGTGGCCTTTGACGAGCCCTGCGCGGCTGGGCAACAACGTCACTTGATCATCTTTAGCCGCGAGCCCAAGGGAGGCATGGCATTGGTTCCGATTACCAGTTCAATGAAGTTTTATCCACCACTCACCATTCAATGGCCTCCGGAACCGCGTTTTAGCTCGACACAAATCTGGCATTTTACCTGTGTAAAAAATTTTCAGAAAAAAATTATGGATCAAGTGGTTGATCTAAAAGCGTATAAGGGAGAAATTACTGCAAATAGTGATATCCAATGCGAAGAAGCCCATAAACATGCCCTGGATTATTGTCAAAATGAGTATAAGGGAAATGCAATATTAGAAAATTGTTTGATGGCATGGTAATAAAATTTTTACATTTTTTTATGGGTCTTAGCTTATTTTTTTTAAGCCCAGCCCGAGCTCAACTTTTTCCTTTGGAGCATGTTTGCATGCCCAAGACTGAAAAACTGGGTTCAGAACTTAATTTTTACGTCCGCACGCGAGGGCAATGTCAAGAAGAGGAACAATGGATGCAAGTTCACAGGCAGCAAGGCATCTGGATGCTCGTCCCGACAGATCCTCCCTTGACTCC
>JAUHYS010000129.1 GCA_030426445.1 bacterium | reverse complement strand
TGATGAAAAAATCGGCTGGAAGACCAAAAGATTTAGAAGATTTAAATTATCTTCTTGAAATAAAAAAACAAATTAATACTGATAACTAATTGCAAGCTCTTCAGCACTTGCTTGCAGCCTTTTATCTCGTGTCCAAAGGAAATGAGAGTCTACCAAGCTAGAAGTCAATAAATGCATGTCCACAAAACCTAACCCCTTTCCAGATAGTTTGTGCTTTTCGATAAAATAAAGCACTTCGTCGTTTTCTACCTGAGTTGCACTGGGCAAAGCTTTTAATAAAGTAAGAATATCTTTGCGCTTTTTAAGCTGACCGCAGGCAAGCTCACCGATGACAAAGGGGTGAATAGCCACTTTTCCTAATTCGAGTAATTGAGCAAAGGGAGTATAGTATTTGCGTAAATGGTCGATCCAAATAGGAGTATCCACAAGAATCATGGACGAGATCTCCGGCGGGGAATACGTCTTAATTTACTTTCTGTTCCGCCAAGTTTTGCCAAACGCCGCGCGGATTCTCGTGCAATGAGGCTTTCCAGACCCATTCGAACCAATGCGGTTTTTTCTTGGACGCCCGTTAGCTTTTTTGCTTTTTTTAGAATATCTTCATCAATATTAAGTGTTGTTCTCATACATATAAGTATGCATATTTTGTATGCACGGGTCAAGAACACTTTTGAAGAGATGGCTTCGAACTAAAAATCAAAACAAGTAAGAATCACTAAAGAGCACCCTTAGTCGAAGGCACCCCTACGACCCGAGGATCCAAGCGCGTTGCCTGATCCATGGCCTTAGAAAGTGCCTTAAACATCGACTCCACCATGTGATGGCGGTTGCGGCCATACCAGACATTGACATGCAAGTTCATCCGTGCCGATTGAGTGAGGGCATGAAACCATTCGTAGACCAGTTCGATATCAAAATCACCAATGCGTCCGGGGGGAATCTCAGCATTGTAAACCAAAACAGGCCTATCACAAAAATCCACTGCTGCGGTGGTAAGTACTTCATCCATCGGCAAAGTAAATGAACCGTAACGCGCCATCCCCTTTTTATCTCCAATACACTTTAAAAAGGCCTGCCCCAAGGTGATGGCAACATCTTCGACGGTATGATGATAATCGACATCGGTATCACCTTCGGCTTTGATGTTGAGGTCAAAAAAACCATGTTTTGCAAAGCTTTCCATCATATGATTAAGAAAAGCCACCGGTGTATTGATTTCGTATTGACCTGAACCATCGAGATTAAGTTCGAGTTGAATTTGGGTCTCTTTGGTTTCACGAGTGATTTTGATTTGTCGCGTTTTTGTTTTCATAGACTTTGAGGTTAAGAGAGATCTTTTAGGATGTCAATTGTGATTTCTCCTGTCCGCAGCTCGTGGGCGCTGTAAAACTTCTTTGCATTTATTGAGGTCGATATTGAGCTTACCCTGAAGATAAAGTTCCAATAAATCTAATCGGTCGTGGCCCCAAAAAATTTGATCTTCAACACGGAAAGTCGGGACACCAAAAACGCCTCGTTCAACTGCGTGAATAGTATTTTGTTTTAACTGGGTTTTGATTTCTGGACTTGCAATAGCTTGAAGAAGTTCATCTCCATTTATCTTAAAATCTTTCGCCAAAGAAAGAAGCGTTGAGTCCTGGCGGATATCTAAACCTTGAGACCAACAAGCGTCTAATAAAAGCTCTACCCACTTTGCCCGCTGTTTATTCTCTTTAAAATACAAACAGCTTCTTAAAGCCTTGAGGGGATTAAAAGGGTGCTGTGGGGGGCCTTCGTATTTTAATCCATAGAAATTTGCCCAGCGCATGGCATCGATGACGGTGTATTCGCGTTTAGCAGGAATTTCGGCTGGACCTAAACTGCCATGCGCATTCAGTAAGCCGGCAAATAAAACAGGTGTATATTGGATTTCTAAATTGAGTTTATCTTGTAATTTTTTGAGACGGTGAGAAGTCAGCCAGACATAGGGACTGATGACATCAAAATAAAATTCGATCATTTTTTATTCTCCATTAACGTGGTTTTATTAACACGATTTTATTTTATAACCAAATTTATCGACCGCTACTCGAAGGTGTTTTTCATGCTCTGGCAAAGCTGAGGTGCTTCTTTATTAAAGTTTATAGATTAAAAAGGCCTGCAGGATCTCTCTAAAGCGCTCTAACTCTTTGGGACTGACTTTTGTTGCTTTGAGGAAATCATCGATTTTTTCTCCTCGATATCGAACGATGACTTTTGCACGTTTAAGCTCTTGCTGGCCTTGTGGGGTTAAACTCCAAAGCTTTTGCCGGCGATCTTCTGGGTTGATGATGACTTGAATCAACTCTCTTTTTTTTAAACGATTAAGAAAATCCATGGTACTGGAAGCCTGGTATCCAAGGTATGAGCTGAGTTCTGTCTGAGTAAAAGGGCGTCGCGAAAGGATATTGAGTAAGCCAATCCTTGCTAAGGAAAGATGTTCCAAACCAGCTTTTATAAGGGCCTTTTCCATTGTTTTTCTCATTTTGGCGCTTGCTGCTAAAATGAGACCGCCCCAAGAAGCTTCTGGTTGCCAAGTATTTTCCAGTTTGTTTTTCATAAATAAATAGTTATTAAATATTATTTAATTATTTAGTAGTGCTAAATAAATTAGTTAGTACTACTAAATAATATTTTTTGTCAATAGGACATTGTTCATTTTGAAATTCATCAGGTAATTTTTTAAGAAGTTTAGATGGCGTTGATCTTTTTATGACTTCGTTCGATAATAGTAAATGTTGGAGTGTAGGATTTTGAGGGAGTAGGGTCTTGGATAAACAGACTTATCGTAACAAACAGAATAAAAAAAGTGATCAGGTAAATGATCAGGTCAGTCAAATAGGACAAAGGGTTACAGGTCGGGTTTTATCAAAACAACAAGTAAAGTACCGAAATGAATACAATAAAAGCGCTCTCGATATGTTTGACCTAAAAAGTAACTTAAAACTAACACGCCAACTTAGTGAACTGGAAAAAGAATTAAAAGAAAAAAGAACCTATGGGATGGGTTTCCCAGCGACTTTTTTTGATTACTCATTTTTTGGGTCTTTTCTTAATATGTTAATGAATAATTTAGGAGAACCCACGCAAGGTGGACAATATGCTATTCATACCAAGGCTTACGAAATCAAATTATTAAAATTTTACTATCAAATATTTCATTGTCATGAAAATGCTTGGGGCTATTTAACCTCTGGATCTACAGAAGCTAACAAAATGGCTTTTTTGTTAACCCGTCAACTCTATGGTGAAAAAGGTGTCGTATTTGTCTCAGACCAAACCCACAGCTTTGTTGTTGATCGAGCGAAAGATTATTTTAGGAGGCATGTGACTATTCCCTCTCAAACTAACGGAGAAATGAAATACGCAGTACTGGAAGAAAGACTGAATCGATTACATGATCATGGAGAGTATGTTCCTGTCGTCGTCGTCAATATTGGAACGACTTTTCTAGGAGCGATTGATAATATTAAAATTGTTAGTCAAATTATAAAAAATTCTAAATTCGAACATTTTTATATTCATTGTGATGCCGCTTTACTTGGAAACTTCCTTCCATTTATCGATCAAGAATCTCCATTAGATTTTAAAAAGTACCCTATCGATTCGATTTCGGTAAGCGGTCATAAACTCCCAGGAATCCCTATTCCATCGGGTTTATTTGTATGCCGTCATGCAAGAATTTTTGATGACTATAAAGAAACAGCTTATTTAGACGTAAAAAACTCAACTCTCAATTGTTCCCGTAGTGGTTTAGCTGCTTTAATGTGGTGGGCTTTCGTTGAGCACCTGGGCAAGGATGGGTTTAAAAAAGTCATTCAGCACTGTTATAAAATGACAGAGTATCTTCTTAAAAGGTTTCAAGATATTTCTTGGAAAGCATGGGTTAATAAAAATTCTAATACTGTTATTTTTGAATCTCCCGCTAATACGGTCGTAGAAAAGTGGGTTATTTCTAAAGTGGGGAAGTGGTCTCACATCGTCGTTATGCCACACTTTTCGTATAGTCTGGTGGACGAATTTATCGACGATATTAAAAAACAACAGAGGAAGGGCTCCCAAAAGCAAAGACTGTCTGAAGATTTATTGTGGATAAAATCAACACAATAAAAAAACGTTCCCATTACTCCATTGTTTCACTGAGTGCATTTATAATCGCCTGAGTTACAGATTGTACACCAATAGGTTTAGTCAGTCGTTGATTCACTTCAGGAGGTATGTAGTGGGTGTCTTCCTGTATAGGTTCTTGAGAAGTCATGACAATCGTAGCGGCTTGTGTTGGAACTTGATTTTTTTTCTGCAGTAGTGGTTCCACGTTGCTTGTATCCTGCATGTCTGGCAGCTCATCATCCACTAGAATGAGGTTATATTGCTTTTGCTGACTCTTCTCTAAAAAATCTTTACTCGAACCAGCATAGGTCGCTTGGCAGCCTAATCTGTCTAAAACATTTTCTACAATTTTACGGCTGATAATATCATGCTCTGCAACCAAGACATGTGTCTTTTGTAAAGAGACCGCTTTTGAAAAAAACTTATTAAGACCCTTTAGTTGAGCTTTCTCCAGTTTTTCAGCTGCTATATCGATTTTAAGAGGGACCTGAAAATGAAAAGTACTGCCATGCCCCTCCGTGCTTTCGAGCCATATTTTGCCACCCATTAAATGAACCAACTGTGAAGAAATCGTCAGCCCTAATCCTGTGCCACCGTATTTTCGAGTTATAGAAGGGTCCACTTGTGAAAATGCATCAAAAATAGAATTCTGTTTTTCATCAGGAATGCCGCAGCCTGTATCAGAAACGCTGAAGTGCAAAGCATACATAGAGTCTTTGGGTGTGGCTTCTTCGACTTTAATGACAATCTTTCCTTGCTGGGTAAACTTGATCGCATTGCCAACTAAGTTAAGCAAGATCTGTCGGATTCGAACGGGGTCTCCGATGAAGGCGTTAGGCAAATTAGCAGGAATATCCTTAGCCAACATCACATTTTTTTCATTGATAGAAATTTTGAAGAGTTTAAAGCAACTTTGAATGACTTCGTCTAATTTAAATGGAATCGACTCTAATTCCATTTTTCCCGATTCTATTTTTGAGAGATCTAAAATATCGTTCAAAAGATTTAATAATAAATTAGCTGAATCCAATAAATGATCGACAAAGTGGAATTGTTTTTCATTTAGTTGGGTTAGCTTTAAAACATTTGCCAAACCGATGATACCGTTCATGGGTGTTCGAATTTCGTGACTCATATTGGCTAAAAAATCGCTCTTAAATCGATTGGCCATCTCCGCGCTGTCTTTGGCTTTTTTAAGGTCGATGAGCATCGAGTTTAAAGAGTCATTTAAGGTTTTTATTTCATCGACTTTTTGGGTTAGCTCAGTGTTCCTTTCCTCTAATTGTTGAGTGCGTTCTTGAACTTTTCTTTCCAACTTTGAATAAAGGCGGGCATTTTCAATAGAGATGGCGGCTTGTGAAATAAGAATTTCTAAAACTTTAAGGCGATCTTGGTTGAAAGCTTTCGTCAAAAGGTTATTTTCAAAATATAAAATCCCTAAAAGAGTGGCTCGATATAATACGGGTATACATAAGATAGACTTGATATCTTTATTTTTAATATAAGCGTCACCTGTGAAGTTCCCTGCTTGAGACGCATCATCCAGAATCACTGGTTTTTTTGTATGCTCGACATAATGAAAGATGGACTTAGGGATGAGCTGATGTTGTACAGCTTGATTTAAAGGAATATGACAAATACTGCTCTTGAGCCCAACCGAATCCATTTTCGCTTCAACTTGGACAAAAAAGTTGTCTTCTTGACCCAAGATGAGTAAGCCGCGTTGTGCTCCAGAATTTTCCATTGAAATCTTAATAAAGCGACTCATGAGTTGTTCCCAATTCAGTTCTCTTGAGAGGGTTTGAGAGTTTTTTAATACAGAACTCATGTCTAATTGTTCTGAGAAATCTTTGCTTGGAGAGGTCAATGTAGCTTCCTTATTGTGTTGAGACACTAAACTTGAATATCGAGAGAGCATCTGTTGACACTTGGCTTGTGCCCCCCATTGTATATAAACTTCATAGGCCTGTTGAAGGAAATCGTTTGCAATCGATTCGTTATTTTGAGACAGCCAATACTTTCCTAAAAGTTCCAGTGCGAGTGCTTCGTCATATAAAACTCGGTTAGCCTTGGCTAGTACCCATGCACGTTGATAATTTGCCAATGCGATTTCATCTTTATTTAA
>JAUHYS010000128.1 GCA_030426445.1 bacterium | reverse complement strand
TATCAAACCTACCATGGAAATCATGGCTTCCTTACCTTCAGTTATTTTAGGTTTTCTGGCAGCGTTATGGTTAGCTCCTTTGATTGAAGAAAAAATTCCCGCTTTGATACTGATCTTTTTTGCCATTCCATTATGCGCTTGGTTGTCAGGGTATTTTTTAACGGATCTTTCTCAAAAGTATCGTCAATGGATTCCCCGTGGACAGGAATGGTTGGTTTTGCTTCCTCTTTTGATTTTAGTTATATGGGGATGCTGGGAGCTAGGTCCTATTTTAGAAAGACATTTTTTTATTATCAATGACACTTATCCTCGGGAAAGCATTTGGGAGATGGGGCCGCTTTTAAAAAATTATGTCTTTGATGGAGAAAGAGTCGCTGATTTTAGATTGTGGTGGCCGCAAGTCACTGGGACGCCTTTTGAGCAGCGTAATTCATTAGTGGTGGGTTTTATTATGGGTTTTGCGGTTATCCCTATTATTTTTACGATTGCGGAGGATTCTCTTTCGGCAGTTCCGCAAAGTTTACGTTCGGCTTCGTTAGCTTTGGGAGCCAGTCGTTGGCAAACTGCCTTTTATGTGATGCTTCCGGCGGCCACAGCAGGGATTTTTTCGGCAATTATGATTGGCATTGGGAGGGCTGTTGGTGAAACAATGATTGTTCTGATGGCAACAGGCAACACACCTGTGATGGATTGGAATATTTTTTCGGGAATGCGTACCCTTTCGGCTAATTTAGCAGTGGAGCTCCCTGAAGCCCCTTTGCACAGTACACTTTATCGCACTCTTTATTTAGGAGCCTTTGTTTTATTTTTGATGACCTTTTTGCTTAATTCAATTGCTGAGATTATGCGGCACCGGATTCGTAAAAAATTTAAGGCACTTTAACTGATTGGAAAGTCATGGCGCTTAAAAAACATAAAACAGCACAAGCTTCTGGTGAACCTATGGTCTGGATGACAGCCATGGGACTTAGCTTAGGTATTTTAATGATTTTAGGTTTGCTGGCGCTCATTTTTTATAAAGGCCTCGAGGTTTTTTGGCCAAAGCGTGTGGCTCAGATTGAAATTAAAACGGAGGATGGCCATGTTCAAAGTTTAATTGGAGAAATTGTCCTAAAAAGAGAGCGCAGTTCTCATAAGATTTCTAAAAAAGAAAAAAGCGAGGATATTCAGAGAGAATTGCAAATTTTTATGGGGAACAAAGAAGCTTTGGGCCAAGCCTTTCGCTTTATTGGACAAGACAAGATTGAAAAAATTTCTCATCCTCAAGATGTCATAAAATTAGAGCGCTTAGAGTATGGCAGTGCCATGGGCGTTCCTGAAGCGATATACGAGACAGGGAAACCTCCTGTCCTATATAAAATAAAGGAGCCATTTAAAAAGAGGTTTGAAGAGCTCGTTAAACAATACAAGCAACGCTGGGAGGAGATTCGCTACATTGAGAAACACAGCATTGGTAAAATTAATATAGAAATGGAGGGTCTGACCCTTCAGAAAAAAAAATTAGAAAAAGAGTCTGAAACTTTATCTCAACCTTCTCCAGAAATTCAAAAGCAGCTTCAAGAAATTGAAAAAGAAACTCAAACTTTGCAAAATCAATATCAAATTTTGGCAGACCAGGCGAAGGCACTGCGAAATAAACAAAAAGGAGCCCAGTTATCCCTAAAATTGGCAAACGGTGAGACAAGCAAAGTTGAGTTTAGCCAGATTTTGGAATATTACTACCCTAATCAGCTGACTCAATGGCAACGTATAAAAATGTTTTTTCATAAGATTTGGCTCTTTTTAAGTCAGGAACCTCGCGAGGCTAATACTGAAGGAGGTGTTTTCCCCGCATTATTTGGAACACTTACCATGACTCTGCTCATGACCATCGTCGTTGTTCCTTTTGGAGTGATTGCAGCGATTTACTTAAAGGAATACGCTAAGCAAGGCTTTTTAGTAAGAACTGTGCGTATTGCGGTTAATAATCTAGCGGGTGTGCCCTCGATTGTTTTTGGAGTTTTTGGTATGGGCTTCTTTGTGTACATGGTCGGTGGGAGCATTGACCAACTCTTTTTTAGTCAAAAGCTTCCGACGCCCACTTTTGGAACGGGTGGGCTTTTATGGGCTTCACTGACTTTGGCTTTGTTGACAGTTCCCGTGGTCATTGTTGCGACAGAAGAAGCCTTGGGAGCGGTTTCACAAAATATTCGCGAAGGGGCTCTAGGGTGTGGAGCCTCCAAATGGCAGATGATTCAAAAGATTATTTTGCCGGCTTCGGCCCCAGGTATTTTAACTGGCGCTATTTTAGCTATGGCACGTGGTGCGGGAGAGGTCGCTCCCTTAATGTTAGTGGGTGTAGTTAAACTCGCCCCAACTTTACCAATTAACTCACAGTTTCCTTATATTCATTTAGATCAAAAGTTCATGCATTTGGGTTTTCATATCTACGATTTAGGTTTCCAGTCACCTGATTCAGAAGCTGCCAAGCCCATCGTTTTTGCGACGACTCTATTGCTTATTCTTTTAGTATTGCTATTAAACTTGGGAGCCATTATTTTGCGGGAACGTTTAAGAAAGAAATATGCCAGTGGAAAATTCTAATACCAATCTAAATAAGACAATTATTAAGATCGAAGATTTTTCTTTTTTCTATGGGAACAACCAAGCCTTGTTTGGGATTAATCTGAATATTCCCGAAAGAGAGGTGACCGCCTTGATTGGGCCATCGGGTTGCGGAAAATCCACTCTCTTGCGAAGTATTAATAGGATGAACGACTTAGTCGATGAAGCCAAACATACAGGAAAAATTATTCTTCAGGATCAAGATATTCACGACCCTCACTTAGAAGTGATTTCTTTGCGTAAGCGTGTAGGTATGGTTTTTCAAAAGTCTAACCCTTTTCCCAAGTCTATATACGAAAATGTTGTTTTTGGCCTTAGAATAGCAGGAAAAACGAATAAAAGTGATTTAGATGAAATTGTGGAGCGTAGTCTTAAAGATGCAGCTCTGTGGAAGGAAGTTAAAGACCGTCTCAAAGATAATGCATTAGGGCTTTCAGGTGGGCAGATGCAGCGGCTTTGCATTGCACGTGCAATTGCCAATCAGCCTGAAGTTTTATTGATGGATGAACCTTGTTCAGCATTGGACCCAGTTGCCACAGCCAAAATTGAATCATTGATTCATGAGCTCAAAAAGAATTATACTATTGTGATCGTCACCCATAATATGCAACAGGCTTCTCGGGTATCAGACAGAACGGCCTTTTTATATATGGGTAAATTGATTGAATATGACGAAACAGAAAAACTTTTTACCAATCCAAAGGAACAACAAACCGAGGATTATATAACAGGGAGATTTGGTTAATGCCTGAGCATACTGACAAAGTCTTTGAAGCTGATCTACAGGAACTCAAAGAACTAATTTTAAAAATGGGAAGTTTAGTCGAGAACATGATTGCGCGTTCTATTCAAGCTTTGGAAAAACGTGATATTAACATGGCTCGTGATATCATCAGCGAAGACAAACAAGTTGATCAGCTTGAAATGAATATCGACGATATTTGTTTGCGTATTTTAGCCCTCCATCAGCCTGCAGCAGGAGATTTGCGTTTTGTCGCTGTAGGAATGAAAATCAGCACTGATCTGGAACGTATGGGTGATTTGGCTGTCAATATTTGTCGTCAAGTGGTTGATCTCAATAAGGAAGGTCTTTCTGAACACTTGCCTGGACAGCCAGTTAATCTCAGTGAACTTGCTAAAAAAAGCCAGGATATGGTGCATGCAGCTCTCGATGCATTTGTTGCTCGTGATGTTGCCAAAGCAAAAAGTATTTGTGAATCTGATGACGAAGTTGATCAACTCGATTATCAAAACTTTGACAACCTGGTTAAAGCGACTGAGCAAAATGCACAAGAGGCTCGCCGTAACATGCGTTTGATTATTATTTCCCGTCAGCTTGAACGTATCGCTGATCATGCAACCAACGTTGCCGAGGAAGTCTCTTTTTTAGTGAAGGGCCTCGATATGAGGCACGGAGCTTAACTTTTAAAGCTTTTCGATAAAACTTTAACTCGACAAAGCAAATAAAAATTTCATAGCATGGGCTCATGCGGCAATTTTTTAAAAAATATTTTACTGCAGGGATCATCGCATTATTGCCGATTGCAGGGACTTTATGGCTTTTAAAAGTATTGATTCTTTCTGCTGAGGAATTTTTTCGATCTTTTATTCCTCCACAATTTTTACCAGAAAATCATTTTGGTTTTGATATTCCGGGATTGGGGATCCTTTTTGCCATTATTTTTATACTTTTAGTGGGTTTACTGACTCGACTTTATATAGGGAGGCGCTTATTTAATATTGGCGATCGTCTCTTTGGTCGAATTCCACTTGGTAGAGGGATTTACAGCGCGATCAAACAATTTTTAGGGACGATTACAGGCGAAGAAAGGAAATCTTTTCGACAAGTTGTTTTGGTGGAATACCCTTCTCCAGGCTTACACGCTTTAGGTTTTTTTACGGGTTATGCAAGTGGGGAAGTTCAAGCTAAGACAAAAGTTAAAGTCGCAAATGTGTTTATTCCCACAACTCCAAATCCGACGAGTGGATTCTTATTGATGGTTCCCGAATCTAAGCTGATTCACCTAGAGATGAGTGTAGAAGATGCCTTTAAGTTTATCGTCAGTGGAGGTGTGGTAGTAAAAGATTATGAAAAAAAAGGCTAAAGATATGTCGCGGACTTCTGTTATCGAAATTTTTAAAGAAAAAAATAAATTTTCTGCTGCCCATTTTACTATTTTTTCAAAAGACAAAAGAGAAAACCTGCATGGTCACAACTATCAAGTTTATCTTAGTATCGAATGTGAAATCATTGAAAATGGACTCTCTTTTGACTATCGATTTTACAAGAAAAAACTTTACGAACTTTGTCGAGAACTCAACGAATACACTTTACTGCCTACAGAATCTGAGTTTCTAAAGATTCATGAAGAGCAGAAATACTACCGAGTGATATTTGATGATGAAGAACTTTTTTTTCTAAAACGCGATGTTAAACTATTACCTATCTGTAATATCACATTAGAAGAACTCTCAATGTGGTTTATTAAGAAGCTGATTCCAGAGAGTACAGAATTAAAAAAGCATCGTATTTTAAGCCTTTGCGTCAAAGTGTTTTCCGCTCCAGGGCAATCGGGTTCAAGCTCGTGGAGTTTACATGGATAATACTTTACTCATTACTGGAGCCAGCCGTGGTATCGGCTATAGTACTGCTGCATTCTTTTTAAAAAATAATTGGCAAGTTATTAATCTTTCTCGACAACCTTGTTTATTAGATAAAGTAAAAAATTTTGAAGTTGATTTTTCGCATCTTGGTTGGGAAAAAGCAATCAAAGAAAAACTGATTAAGGAATTTCCACAATCACAAAAAATTTCTATCATCCATTGTTCTTCAACTTATGGAGCTAGCGGCCTAGAAAATATTGAAGCAAAAACTTTAAGAAAAGACTTTGAAGTAAATCTTATTGCTCCCGTTTTGCTAAATCAAGTTCTACTCAGTAAAATGTTGCCAGGCTCTTCTATTTTATATCTGGGTTCGACTCTTTCAGAAAAAGCCGTGAAGGGCGTCATTAGTTATGTGATTTCTAAACACGGAGTTGTCGGACTGATGCGTTCGAGCTGTCAAGATTTAGCGGGAACAGGTATTCATACTTGTTGTGTTTGTCCAGGGTTTACAGATACCGAAATGCTCCGTCAGCACCTTAAGGATGATAGCGATCTTTTAGAGTCTGTAAAGACTCGTGTTGGCGAAAATCGCTTGATTCAACCTGAAGAAATCGCACAAACGCTTTATTTTTGCGCTAACAATCCGGTGATAAATGGTTCAGTTATCCATGCCAATTTAGGGCAAATAGAAAACTAAAAAATATGGTTGCCTATTGTTAAGCTTTTTTTTGACCTACAGCGACACAACTCAAGTCTCAAGAAAACAGTTTTGAATTTAAAGGGCAATATGCCAAGGAATTACTCAAACTCCTTCCGCTTTCAAGTAGTGTGATGTCAGCTATATTGGGGGCTTCTCAATATAATAAACATTTTCGCGCTCTAGGCATGCTTGATGCCTGTGGCAAAGGCTTAGTCTTTGTTTGCCAGTCAGCAAAGTAAACTCAAGTAGAAAACAAAGACAAAATTGTAGAAACTCCCGAGACGACTTGTACGGTCACTTTGGTGAGAAATGCGTCTGACGTAGAACAATGGGGGGATGTTTCAAAACTTCCGGTGAAAAAAG
>JAUHYS010000127.1 GCA_030426445.1 bacterium | reverse complement strand
TATGGTTGCGACCTATTTGTTGGGTGGCGGTAGAGTATTTACGCAATCATTTTCCTGCCAATGGCTATCCCTGGAGCCATGTTGGCTATACACAATCTAATTTTCTGACCTTTATTCAAAGTGCAGATCTCTTTGGTGTTTATATTGTCACCTTTTTGTTGGTGTTAAGTAACGAGGCTTTGTCTCTCTTTTGGATACAAAGAAAAGACTTAAAGGATCGTGTAGTATGTAAATCTTGCTTGCCAGTTTTTCTTCTGTTGATGGCAAATATCATTTATGGAGCGATTACTTTAAACTATTATACAAAAAAAACTCCCTACAAAGTTTTAAAGGTCGGTATTGTTCAAGGCAATATTCCCCAGGACGAAAAATGGAATCGCGCCTATCACCGCAAGGTATTGGATATTTATCAAGAAGGGACAGAAGAACTAGAAGAACAAGGTGCAGAGCTTATACTGTGGCCTGAAGCGAGTTTACCCACATCCACTTTTTACGATATGCCTCGCTTTTCTGTTGTGTTGGGAAATAAAAAAGCCCCCGTTTTAGTCGGTGCCATTACTCGGTCCATGGATTATCAAGGCCCTGCGGCCTTGCGCCCAGTCCATAATTCGGCTCTGTTAGTGAACCCGGATCATCAAGTTTTAGGTTTTTATCACAAAAGTCGTTTAGTGCCTTTTGGCGAATATGTGCCCTTTAAAAAACTTTTGTTTTTTGCGCGTCAGTTGACCGTCGCTGTGGGAAACATGCAAGCAGGTACGGTTGATAAACCTATCAATTATTTGGATACTCCATTGGGTATCCTGATTTGTTACGAAGACGTGTTTCCGGATATTGCCCGACGCATTGTCGCCAATGGTGCCAAGGTGCTGATTAATATTTCTAACGATGCCTGGTATGGTTATTCTAGTGCGGCCTTTCAGCATCAGGCCTTTAGCCAGTTTCGTGCGGTGGAAACACGCCGCTCGGTGGTTCGTGCAACCAATACGGGTGTCAGTTCTTTTATTGACCCCACAGGTGAGATTCAATGGCAAGGTGGCTTGTATACTCATGAACTTCACTTGGGTGACTTGCCTTTTTATGAAGGAAAGTCTGTTTATGTTCAAATAGGCGATTTGCTACCACAATTATTTTTAGTTTTTATAGTGGTTTTGAGTCTTTGGGCTTTGTATAGAAATAGAAAAGGAAAGAATAGGAAGAATTGTGACTAAAGAACTTTTTGATAAAATTGATTCATTAAAAGAGAAATTTACAGAACTACGGAGGCGTCTTTGACTTAGAAAATAAGTCACAAAGAATTTCCGAACTGGAAAGCATTTCTAGTGATCCCAATTTTTGGAATGATGCAGAAAAGGCTCGTACTTTGGGCCAAGAACTTGAATCGCTTAAATCCGAAAGAGATAACTTGATTGAGCAAGAAAAGCAACTCGAAGATGGGCTGGTTTTACTTGAGTTGTCACAGGAAGAAAACGACGCATCGGTTTTGGAAGAAGTCCAAATTCAAATCACAAAAATAGAAAAAGCTGCCGAAGACATTGAGTTTAAGTTGATGTTGGGGCAGCCCGAAGACCGCTTGGGTGCGATTTTAACGATTAACGCGGGGGCAGGGGGCACCGAGTCCTGTGATTGGGCAGAAATGCTGATGCGCATGTATTTGCGCTATTGCGAAAGACACGACATGAAAACTCAGCTCATCGAATACACTGCGGGAGACGAAGCCGGTTGCAAGAGTGTGACTTTTTCTGTGGAGGGAGACTACGCTTATGGCTACCTTAAAGGCGAAAGCGGCGTGCATCGGCTGGTCAGAATTTCTCCTTTTGATGCTAACAAGCGACGTCATACCTCCTTTGCGTCGGTTTATGTTTCTCCCCAAGTGGATGAAAGTATCGAAATCGAAATCAAAAAAGACGATCTGCGCATCGATACTTATCGAGCCGGAGGAAAGGGAGGACAAAATGTTCAAAAAAATGATACGGCCGTGCGTATTACCCATTTACCGACTAAGTTAGTTGTGCAGTGTCAATCCGAACGCAGCCAGCACCAAAATAAGGCCCTGGCTATGAAAGTCTTAAAATCACGTCTTTACGAATTAGAATTAGAGAAACAACGCGCTCAACAAGAAGAAGTGGAAGCCACAAAGAAAAAAATTGAATGGGGTTCACAGATCCGCTCTTATGTTTTGCACCCCTATAAAATGGTCAAAGACCATCGGACGGATTTCGAAATGGGCAATGCTGATGCCGTGTTAGATGGAGACTTGGGTGGCTTTATTCATCATTATTTGATGGGGTAATTCATTTAGTAGATCTGAATATCATTCTTACCTATTTGATATCTATATATATTTTTTTATACATATTTTTCGAATGAGAATTGCCTTGACGATAGGGGCTTTTATGTTCTAGTGGAGTTCTATCTCAGCGGTAAAAATTAGGTAAGCCATGAAGCTTGAAGCAGAAAAAGTTTGAAGCCAGTGGATGTATTGTGTCTGACAAAGACAAAGAGAAGGGTTTACTTTAGCAAGATTTGATCAATGCTGAGAAAGGGGGGCGTCATGCCTAAGGTGTTTTTTTCATCACTTAAAATTTTTAACAAAATAATATTGCTTTCTTTTTTGAGTTTTATTTTTTTAAGCTGCGGAACTAATCTAGTAGATGCACCCGAAGCCACTCCAAAGCCTGGCAGCTACCTTCCTTTAAAGTTGCTGCAGTTTTTGCCGAGCCAAAATATCACAGCAGAACTTCGCGTTTATGACTCTGTGGACCAAGAAGCTCATTTTACGGATTTATCTGTTAATGTAAGCACCGGTCATGTCGAAGCCCCCATTTTTGAACTGCGCAAGGGGGACCGCTATGCCTTTGTGACTATTTTTTATCTAAATAATGTGCCCTTTGCTGCGGTTTATCAGGTTGAAGAAATTGTCGATGAGTCTAGCGATATCACATTTACACCCGAGCAAGTGATGATTCGGCTTTCAGATTTAGATCCCAATTACGAAGGGCATGTCTCCTTACACCATTTACCTGACTTTGATTTGGATAAGGATCAATATGTCAATTATCATGAGTTGGTGGAAGGCAGTGATCCTCAAAACGCGAATAGCCTACCCCAGCCCCCCGAAGTCACCGGAAGCATTGCCAATGGTCAGGAAAATATTATTTCGATCGAACTCACCTTTAGCGATGCCAGCGAGATCATCCGCGTAGCTCCCGTGGATCCCATTTGCGGTTATCACAGTTGGAAGCTGACTCCCGAACCGGATTCCGGTGGCCGTATCCAAAAACTCAATGCCGAATTTAACACCCGAGCCTATCCAGGCAATGACTCTGTGACTCTAAATATCGAAGCGATCGACGCCTTGGGCATGAAGGCTTCGTATAGCTACGAAGTGGATTTTGCCAAAGTGGATCCATTAGCCCCTGAGTACCTGGGTCCGGAGATCGCCGTAATCCGTCCAGAAGCAGGGGCGACGATTAGTGATTTGGTACCCGCAGAAGCCGTAGCTTGTCATGAGACTGGGGTACAAAGCCTTGTTTCCAATGATGCTAATTTAGGAGATGAGGATAATCTACCGCAGTTCTTTAAAGGCCAGATCAATACTCACTTTGTGGGTGAAGGTGAGACCGTACTGACATTTGAGGCTACAGACAACAATGATCACTCCCGTGTTTATGAACACCCTGTGGTGATTTTAAATGAAGGGGAGATTAAAATTACGGAGCCCGTACCGGGCTCAGAAGTTCGAGATATCCTCCAAGTCTCTGCCTATGTCGATACAAACTTAATGCCAGACCTGACCGGTTTTTACATCGACGAAGTCAAAGACTCTCAAGGCGGCATTGACTTTCAAGAGATCTTTCATGACGTAGATGATGAAACCCATTTGTTTAGTTCTACTCAGGATTTAAGTTTTGAGGAAGGCGAGAGAAGCATTACTTTAGTGTTTAAAGCAACGACTCCGACCAAGACCGTGACTCGAGAAGTAACCTATTTTATCAATAACAACCCAGATATTCGCCTGGGACTTAAAAATGACACTTTGGGAAATGCGCCTTGCATCGACAAAGGAACAGCAAGTTTAGAATGGGAAGTCACCAATCGCAATGCAGCCGACCCTATTTTCCTTTTTAAAAGTTTAAATGGTACAAGTTATACGCCTATTCCCGGAGACTTTTCCAATGAAACAGGCAAAGGCGAACTAGAGATCAACTGTGATGAAGCGAGCCATTGGAAGATCGAGGCCAGCCGCGCGAATGTGTATCATGCAGATCAAAGCTTGGCTTTGCAGAAGGTATCTCTAGGTGGAGATTTGGGAGAGCCGTATAATAATATAATTCGTATCCAACCTGGAGAACATGACTGGACCCTACAAGGTGTTTTAGAAGAACAAGCTTGGAGAGTCGAAGTCAATCGAAATAATATTTTTGTAGATGAGCTAACTGGCATAGGCCCCATAGTGAGTTCCGGTTTTTTACAGCCTCGTAGTTACTATACTTTTAAAATAGAGTTGCTTAATGAAGAAGGTGAGATTGTCAGTGTTCGGAATCATAGTTTAAATTATTTAGCTCAGGATCTAGGGCTCGTGCTCTGGTATCCATTGAATGAGTCAGGAGGTTATGGTGCGGAGTATCTTTACTTAGATACTTATGAGCTTGCGGGGCAGGAAACCCTTAGTGACTTTTCAGCAAAACTATATGGAGGTGTATCCATATGGACTAGTCAAGATTATCGAGGGTTACTTTTTGATAACATTGGAAAATATGGAGTTTCTGAAAGCGAGGAGCTTCATGCTTCAGCTACCGGTTTGACTTTAGAGTTGTTGCTTAAAGTGGATAGTATTGCTCAGAGTGCCAAGTATATTTTTTCTAAAAACGGTGAGTTTGCGTTGGGTATAGTGAAGCAAGATGATACGCATTATAAATTTTTGGGGACTTTAGGGTTAGAAAATCAGTCTTGTGTAAATAATGGGTTTGAAGGTGCAGGGAATTGGAAGTACATTGAAACAGATAATAGCTTTATTACTAATGAATGGCGCCATGTGGTGATGACATATAATGTAGATAATGGAATCAAAGCAGAACTATTTGTAGACGGATCCTCTGCATTACAACCAGTTGACTTAAATTTCGATTTGAAAACCACTTGTCTATACAAACATGCTCTCAATGCTTTAGTGAAAAAAAATGGAGATATTACAGAAGAAGGTAAATTTAGAGGTATACTTAGTGAAGTAGCAGTTTATAATCGAGCCTTGAGTTTAGATGAAATTAAAGCCAGTTGTCATCGCTTAGCACCTGACATTTGTCCATAACTACGTTTTTAAAAAGCACTCTTAGGAAAATAGGGAGAAAAAATGAAGAATAAAATGTGGAAGCATAGTTTAATTTATTTGGGTTTGTTGTTTAGTTATGGTCTATTTAATTCAACAACATTTTCAAAAACCTTTTCGGTAAATAGCTTTGAAGATATCGACGATGAAACACCAGGTGATGGGGATTGTGCTATAGCAGACACGGGGGATTGTACTTTGCGAGCGGCGGTGTCCGAAGCCAACGCTTTAGAGGGTCCTGATACGATTATTTTACAAGAGGGAACTTATCCCATTACCGGTGCAATGGGTGATGATATCAACCAAGAAGGTGACATAGATATTAGCAGCGATTTAACTATCCAAGGCGAGGGAGCTCGTAAAACTATTTTAAGTCGCCAAGGAGATGGGAGAGTTTTACATTTAGTTAACGGTAAGGTGAGTTTGTTAGATTTAACTATTAGTAATGGAAATTTGGCTTCTATGGGGTTACATGGAGCCGGAATATATTTTGAAGGTGGTGGCGAGTTAAAGTTAGCTTATGTAACAGTCACAAATAATGAGAGCCAAGAAGGAAATGGTGGAGGTATTTATTCTGAAGGTGGAAGTTTAGTTATTGAAAATTCAACGATAAGCAAAAATAAGGCAAATAAAGCACATGGGGGTGGAATATATATACTTCAAGGAGACTTTCAACTAAATGGATCCACAGTTTCTGAGAACCAAGCTACTGGGGGTGGAAGTGGTGGAGGAATTTATGCAGTACCTTCAGCAAACTCTACCATTAATTATAGTACTATAATACTTAACAGGAGTGGAGGGCAAGGCGGTGGAGTCTGAATGGGCCTTCCTCTGCCTGCTGGCCGCCTACCTGGAGCGCGAAGGCTCCAGCCTGGTGTACATGTGCAACGCACTCATCCGCAGAAGCGCCCATCCGGAAAGCGGCTTTTTCCTGCACGAACACGA
>JAUHYS010000126.1 GCA_030426445.1 bacterium | reverse complement strand
CGATCACCCTTCAAAGCTTCCAGACGATTGGATAAAGGCAAACGCAAATCCTGGATGCAGGTGGCTGCATCAAGTTGGCCGAGTCGCATTGCTGCCCGCTTTAAAATTTCTCTAGGCAATCGACGTGACCGACCCGTAGTATAAAAATGTTCCGTTTCACTATCGGCAAATGATCTAACCATAAATGAATATAAACAAATTGTTTATATTTGTCAAGCTTCTTATTTGCCTCTTATTTGCCATTTTTTTTGCAATAGCTGAAAGTGTCTTCTAAGATATTTAAAAAGCGCGCCGTGAGCGACTCGAACGCCCGACCTACTGGTTCGAAGCCAGTTGCTCTATCCAGCTGAGCTAACGGCGCTTTTTAAGATAAAAGGGTGAGTGATGGGACTTGAACCCACGGCCTCCAGGGCCACAACCTGGCGCTCTAACCACCTGAGCTACACCCACCATAGAAAAAACTTGAGACCTACCATTCTTAGGTCATCCCCCTCATAGTGACAAAAAGCTTACGTAAAGCTCTCTGACAAATAAGTCAATAAAAAGCTGCTTTGCGTTGATAAACATTTTATTTACTCGAGGAGGATGCCGCTGTTAAAGTATCTTGGGCGAGATAAGCCGTCTGTGAAGGAAATGCGAAATCGGAACCCTTTGCTTCCACAATCTCCATACAACTTAGTAACAACTCTTCTGCTAATTCTAAACTAGCATTATAATCATCCACCATCAGATATGCATAGATTTCGATATCCAAAGAATAGGCTGCCATTTGGATAAAGCGCACTCGAATTGAATCGTTTTCGATTTTTTCATGAGCTGCAAGTAATTCCCTAAAAGCTTTTAAAATCTCTCTCATTTGTTCTGCTGAGGTTTCGTAACGAAGGTTTAACACATGACGAAACCAAAACTTGTCTCGACGAGAGTAGTTTTCTAAGTGTTCTATAGAAAGAGCCCCATTGGGAACATATAAAACCGTACGGTCTAAAGTCCGGATTTGGGTAGAACGTAAACCAATATCTTCAACGGTTCCGATTCTGCCCCCAATCTTGCAAACATCCCCTACTCGAACCACTTGATCCGAAAGTAAAGAAAGCCCGCCAAAAAGGTTCTCGATGGTTTTTTGTGCGGCAAGTGCAAAAGCAATTCCACCAATTCCCAAACCAGCCAAAATGGTCGTAATCTTAAACCCAAGTGTATTAAGAATAATCAAAGCAAAAACGACAAAGACAGTTGCTTTAAGTAGTTTATTACCCAAGACCATGAGAGTATGGATATTAAAGCGCCCTTTCTTGAGTAAGCGCTGCAGGTTACGCTGGGCAAGATTATTAAATAGATTAAAAGTCAGCCAGCCAACTCCTGCCCACATCAAGACAGAAATGAATTGTGCATAATAAGCCCTAATTAAGACCGGCAACCCAATTAAAGACAAAAGGATATAGTGTAAAAATGCAGCTAAAATAAAAATAATCGGTCGAGCAGATTTATAAGGGTAAGCCCGATGTTTTCTCCTAAAGAACTTCTTAAAAAACCGAAAACTTACGATAAAAAAATGAACAAGAAACCAAGATAAAACTAAAAGAATAGGAAAAGCAAGAATTCCGACTAACCAAACATAAAGCGGCACACCAATAAAATTATTTTCTATAAAATAGGCTGGAAACAAACTCTTAAGCTTTGAGGGTCTGAGTTTAGCAAATAACTCAGGGACTTTTTGGATAGTTTCCTGACTGATCAACCAAAGCTGTTTTCCATCCTTATCATTAATACGAATGAGTTTAATGTCTAAGATAGTTTGGTTGACCTGAATTTGCCCAACAATCTCTTCATTAGGGTCTAAATCGTCTCCTAAATCCCCTGAGGGATCTTCGCTAATGGCATTAAGGTCCCCAAAATACTTTTGATCAAGCAGGGCTTGAAATTGTATAATGATCTCTTTAGTTTTTTCTGATTTTTTTTTCGATCCTTTTTCTAGATATTGGCTGGCCCGATCGTATTTTTCTATTTCAGCCGCAGCGATAAAGCTTTTAAAAGCATCCCTAGTATTTTCTCGATTTAAAGGGTCGCTTTTTTCAACAGTTGCTCCTGCATTTTCTTTTTCACCGGAGTCTAAAGAAAGGGGAATGGCATAAGCTAAACGCGGTGAAATACCTGCAAAACAAAAACTTATAATAAAATAAGCAAGGCAAAGGATAATTGAATCATTCAGTCTACGATATAACATGAAATAAAGATTTATTTCACAGCATCAAGCAATCTTCAATATATTTGTAAAACTTTTTAAAGATAAAAATGTAGCCTATTTCATTTATTGAGGTGGAGGCATCGTATCCTTACGCCCAATAGGAAAATTGTGCACATAACGAAAAATAATAAGTATTCTCTCTGGGCGATTGCGTGCTAATGCTTCAAAATAGGTACTAAAGAAAAGATGATCATCCCGACCAAAGTGAATCAACGCACCTGGACCAATACCTAAAACTTGTTCTTTGGTATTGGGAATAGACACTCCATCAAATTTAACATCATTGATCTGTTTTAAGTAATAACCATTGATACCCATTCTGAGACGCTTTGGAATCACTTCAAAACTCGTTGCGAAATTGAGGTGCACGGCCTGGCCCGCTTGAGCTTTGTTCACACCAGGAAAAAATATCGGGTTAGGGTCATTATTTGCCGTATTATAAAGATAATGAATTCTCCAAGAAATGCTCCACCAGGGTTTAGGAAAGACAGTTGCCGCCCAATAAGGGTTAAAGTAAAAAATATTGGAACCCGGACTGACTATCGCTTCTTCGTCATAATGACCAATAGGAAAAACAGCCGATAGCTCTACGCGATGCATAAATATCGGACCCTTCTTACCCATTATGGGTTCCCATTGGATAAAAGGTCCAAAAAATAAATCACCGATACCTTCAGGGCCATTATTATTAAGATAGACAACTGGAAGTAATAAATTAAGCCCCCATTTAGCATTGGTCGGCAATTCATGATTGGCCATATAGGTTAATTGAAAGGCCTGGGCAAAAATATTGATGTCTGGAAAAGGAATCGGGTCCCCGTCGATATTGCGAAAGGTATCACCATGGTAATACAAAGTATAGTTGGAAAAATAAAGACCTGGCCCCGAAGGCGGTGCCCCATCTAAAAAACTGGTTAAGCCTAAGTTTAAAAAAGGTTGTTGTTGTGCTTTTACACTACGAAAAGTAGGAAAAAGTAAAATGACAGCCAGAAAACAAAAGTAAAATATTTTAAATGGATGAATATAAAATGCCTTTTGTTTACTCATACACCCCGCCTTATTTTAAGGTTAAAACCAAGTCTCTCGAAATCAAGTTTATAAAAACAATTATTTTAAGTCTAGATTTACACCCCTACAAGAAAAATCTTTAAAAAATGATTTCTACTTAAAAGCAAACTCATCTAAAATTTGTGGATTTTCTACACTAGAAAGGTCCCCTAAATCTTTTCCCAAATATTTATTTTTTATGGCACGTCGCACAATTTTTGCCGACCGAGTCTTGGGCAATCCCTTGACGAAATAAAGTTTTTCGGGACGAAGAGTCTTTCCTAAAACTTCTGCAACTTGAGCAATACACTCTTCGGCTAACTTGGTTGAAGCTTCAAAATTATTTTTGAGAACCACAAAAGCCACAATTGATTCCCCCTTAATTTCGTGAGGAACCCCTATCGCCGCAGCCTCGGCACAAGCCGGGTGACGCATCAAAGCCGCTTCAATTTCAGCAGGGCCTGTACGCCGACCCGAAACTTTAATGGTATCATCGGCCCTTCCCTGTAAAAACCAGTAACCGTCCTGATCGATAATAGCCCAATCCCCATGAAACCAAACCTCGGGCCATTTGCTAAAATAGGTCTCCAGATAACGCTCGTCATCCTTCCAAAAACTCTTGGTCATCGAGGGCCCTGGCTTGCGACACACCAAGTAGCCCACCTCACCTCGCAGTGACTTCGCTTGTTCGTCCACAACGTCAACAGCCATACCCAGCCCAGGCCCTCCTAAGGTACATGGTTTTAACGGAATAATCGGAAGAGGTGCCAGCAAACAACCCACAAGCTCTGTACCTCCACTAATATTGATAATTGGACAGCGTTTCCCTCCCACTTTTTCAAAAAACCATTGGTAAGACTCTGGATCCCAAGGCTCACCAGTCGAACCTAAAAGACGCAAACTAGAGAGGTCGTGTTTTTCAACCCAACTTGCATCTTGTTTCATCAAAAGACGAATCGCCGTCGGTGAAATTCCAAAAATACTGACTTGATGTTTTTCAATAATCTGCCAAAGCCTATCTGGCTCAGGGTAATCCGGTGCACCTTCAAAAATAATAAAGCTGGCACCCAACGAAGTCGTCCCAATGATTTCCCAAGGGCCCATCATCCAGCCAATATCTGTTAACCAGAAAAAAACATCCTCAGGTTTTGTATCAAAATAATAAGCCAACTCTTTTGTCATCTGAGCAAGGCAACCCGCATGTGTATGCACAGTACCTTTTGGCAACCCCGTGGTCCCAGAAGTGTATATAATCATACTGCGGGCTTCAGCCTCCAAACGGGCTGTCTCAACCTGCGCAAAATCTTTTTTTAATAAATCTTCGTAAGCAATATCTTTTTCTGCATTCCAAGGCACTTCTTCAAAAGTGCGTTTGACCACAACAACGTGTTGCAAAGAACTCACACGAGCTACGGCCTGATCAGCGGCTTCTTTGATATTGATCTTTTTACCTCGACGAAAAGAACCATCCGCCGTAATTAAAATTTTGGCTTCGGCATTTTGTAAGCGTACAGCAAGCGGCTCGGGACCAAATCCAGAAAAAATGGGGATGATAACCGCGCCAATTTTAAGGCAGGCAAAGAAACTCACCACCATCTCGGAGATCATTGGTAAATAAAGCCCAACACGGTCACCTTTTTGTAGACCTAGCGAGCTTAAACCTGCAGCTAATGCATTAACCTGATCGTAAAGCTCTTGATAGCTAAGGGACTTTTCGGATCCACAATCGCCTATCCAGGTATAAGCTCGTTTTGCTCCCCTTCCCTCTCGAATATGACGGTCCAAACAATGGTCGACTATATTAGCCTCGCCTCCAACAAACCACTTAGTCCAGGCAAAACCTTGACTTTGATCCAATAGTTTTTCATAAGGTTTTTGCCATTGAATACCCAGGTCCTTTAAACAGGCATTCCAAAACCACTGTATATCCGAAGTTGATCTTTCGATCAGGCTGGCATAATCGGCAATGCCCTCTTTTTTCATAAATCGAGCAATATTAGAATTTTCCATTAAGTTTTTATCGGGTTGCCAAATAAACTCTGTCATGTTGAGATCTCCTTCGATCATAACTTCTCATTTTAGAGATAGAAAAATGCAAGAAAAAAATATTTTACCAAAGCGATTCTCAACAATTTCATTTCCAGCTTATCGCTATGTCCCTACTCAAAACCCTCACCCTGTCATTCATCCTGATGGCCATAGTTTTGGAAAAGAAGAAACCGAAATTGAACGGATACTCCCTGAACATTGGCAAAAAAATAGTCTCTACTTATATGGAATCGATTTATTTAATTATGGTTATTGGTGGGAGGCTCACGAAGCCTGGGAAACAATTTGGCTAAAAACGAAAAAATTTGATTTGGAGGGGCAGTATTTGCAAGGCCTCATACAAATGTCAGCCGCCCTACTCAAGCTCTACCAAGGAAATAAAAAGAGTTTTTTTAAACTATATCAAGAAGCCTCTAAACGCCTCAATTTCTGTCTATCTGAACTCAAAAAATTAAATCTCAAAAACTTTATGGGACTCCATCTAAGCAAATGGCTCGCTGAAATGACTCAATTTAAGGAAAAAATAGAATCTCAAAAAATTAAATCACTGGATGCGATTGAGGACAGCTCTTTTTCTTTTCTGATTCTAGCACCCTAAGTTTCACCTAAAAAACCCACACACGCCCTTATGAATTAAGTTTAAAACCCAAACTTTTGGCAATTTGTCGTTGTCTCTGGTCAGCAGAGAAAAAAGTAAAGTGCTTTGCTTCAGGGTCTAAGTAAAGAGCCGTCGCTAAATGAAGTGCATCCGCACCACGTGAGTAAGCAATAGAAAATATTTGTTGGTATTCATTTAATAATGATTGTCGTGGGTAAACAAGATTAATAAAATCAAAATATTCATAAAAATCATTGGTCGCTTTTTTTTCTCTGCACAAGGCGGAACAAACTTCTGCTTCAAAAAGAAAAGAGCTATAGATTTCTTTGCTCTTTT
>JAUHYS010000125.1 GCA_030426445.1 bacterium | reverse complement strand
AAGCCAGTTTACAGGACTTACAGATTAATAGTGAGGTTTCTACAGCAGATTTTTCTTATTCTTTTAAAAATGCACAAAGTGCAGTGGCAGGTCAGTACCAGCTTATCAGTAATGACTGTCAGAATGATGGGCAAAGCTTAGAGATCACTCTTGGAGGGGGCAATGGAGGTATTACGCAGCTCAATTTTAGTGGTGGATTTGAGTATCAAAACCCAGCCACTTACAGTGGTGGTTTAGATGCAAAGAATTATATTTCCTTTATTATTGAAGGGGCCAATCAATCAGCGACTTGTTATGCTACAGTGGTAGAAAATTATTTTTCTGGAGCTTGTAAGGTCACTGATTTACAAAATCAAAATGTTGCAGATGAAATTTGTTTTTTCGCCTATGAAAAATAAGTTGGTGATAAACTGTTGACAACTCTGTGGATAATTCTTAAAAGCACATCTAAGCTGAGCGCGGGTATAGGAAGCAATAAACCCTGTAGATAATTTGGAGGGGAAAGGGTGGATTACTTGGGAGCGCCAGTGCTCAAACATACTGAAAAACGTATTTTTCAACGTATCGAAGCGGAACTTCGAGTCTCATTGCAATTAGAAGGCCAAAGCCTGCAAGTCATAACTTCCAATATAAGTTGTGGTGGGATGTTCTTAAAACTGGACCCAGAATATTTAGCTCAAAATAATAAATCCAAGTCAAGAGTACTTGATTTATATCTGTACCTGCCTAATTATCATAAACAAGTTAAGCTTATTGGTCAGATCTGCAGAAAAGAAAAAGGTCAGCGTTCGGGTGTGGCTGTAAAGTTTAAAGGTTTATACGATGATAATATTCTTGCCATTGAGAGTTACTTGAAATCTCAGCTTAATTAATCTGTAATATTGACACTCTACTGAGATAATCAGTGTGGCCTTGGCGGTCTTCTTGGAAGTTTCTTGAGGACCTAAAGGGACAACTTTGACTCGCTTCCTAATATACTTGACGATAGAAGAAGGGTGTCCTATAGCAGCCCTGTCAATTAAACTACTCTCAAAATAAAGGGTTTTTTATAAAAACCGTGATAAATAAGTATGTTATTTAACTTTGGAAATATTTTAGTATTTGTCTTAGTTGGGGTCGGTTTTATAGCGGTCTCTTTGTTGCTCAGTCGTCTTTTGCAGCCCCGTTTTCCAACTGCAGAAAAAGAGGCTCTTTACGAATGTGGTGAATTACCGACAGATTCAGCTTGGATTAATTATAACCTGCGCTATTACTTAGTTGCCGTTATTTTTATTATTTTTGATGTGGAAATCGCCTTTATTTATCCAGTTGCGACGGTTTTTAAAGAGTGGATCACCAAGGATGGGGGTGCCCACGCCTGGTTGGTTTTTGGAGAAGTAGCCCTTTTTGTCGGTATCTTGTTTTTAGGTCTAGTCTATGTTTTAGTTAAAGGAGACTTAAATTGGTTCAAAAAAGTGACCATTCGTGAGGGTGGGCATCGCATTACTCCAGAAGAAGCTACGGCTATCTCGAGCCACTCTCAGGGGGCACAAAATTAAGGGATAGTATTATGACACTTACAGTAAAAGGACAATTACCTAATAATGTGATCACCGGAAAGGTTGACGATGTCATCAACTGGGCCCGCTCTTCTTCGGTTTGGTATCTACTCTTTGGCCTCGCCTGTTGTGGTATTGAGCTGATGCAAACCGGTGGTCCTCGTTCGGATCTAGACCGCTTTGGATCGGTTTTTCGTGCTACTCCTCGGCAGGCAGATTTGATGATTGTAGCAGGGACTTTAACCTATAAAATGGCCTTGCGCACTAAGGTGCTTTACGAGCAAATGCCAGAGCCCAAATATGTGATTTCCATGGGGAGTTGCGCAAATTGTGGGGGACTTTTTCAGCTTGCTTATTCGGTGGTTAAGGGCGTGGATAAGATTATTCCGGTCGATGTTTATGTGCCCGGTTGTCCGCCTCGACCCGAAGCCTTGACTCAGGGCTTGCTTAAAATTCAAGAAAAGATGATGAAAGAAAAGTTTATGAGACGTCAAGAGGAGTTGGCTTAGGAATGAACTTTAACAACCAAGTTTCACGCATAAAAGAAAAATTCGCTGACCTCGAAATCAAGTCCGAGGAGTCTCAAGCCGGAGACCCATATGTATGGGTGCCTGCTAACAAGATTACTGAAGTATTGACCTTTCTTCGTGATGACGAAGAACTAGCTTTTGATTGTTTAAGTAATTTAACCGGTGTGGATGCTCCGCCAGATGATTTAGATGTAGTCTATCATATGTTTTCATACAACAAGCAGCATTCACTTACCTTAAAAGTCCGGGTGTCAAAATCAAAGCCTGATGTTGCCAGTGTAGAAAAATTATATCCAACAGCCAATTGGCAAGAGCGCGAGGCCTATGATCTCATTGGTGTTAATTTTACAGGCCATTCCGATTTACGTCGGATTATGTTGCCGGATGACTGGGTGGGACACCCTTTGCGTAAGGACTACCAAGAAGAAGAAGAGTATCGGGGAATTGACACCACACGCCCCAATCTTTTGGAGATGTAATGGGAATTCAAACCGAAGAAATGATGCTTAATATGGGCCCGCAGCACCCCTCAACTCACGGGGTTATTCGTTTTGTGGTCAAGAGCGATGGCGAAGTCATGACAGAGGCTGTTCCAGACGTTGGTTATTTGCATCGTTCCATCGAAAAAATTGGCGAAATCTGCGAATACAATGGCTTCATGCCCTACACGGACCGTGCAGATTATCTTTCTGCCATGAATGCCAATCAGGGTTATGCCATGGTGGTCGAAAAACTCTTGGGTTTGGAAATTCCCGAACGCGCAGAATATCTACGAGTCATTGCTGCCGAACTCAATCGCATTATTTCGCATATTCTTTCTTTGGGAGCTGTTGCTATGGATATTGGAGCGGCAACTCCTTTTGTTTTAGCTCTAAAAGAGAGAGAAAAAGTCAATGACCTGATGGAGGC
This sequence comes from bacterium, assembly GCA_030426445.1. Lineage (GTDB taxonomy): Bacteria > UBA10199 > UBA10199 > DSSB01 > DSSB01 > JACKPJ01. Next base: position 3,318 of record JAUHYS010000125.1, on the reverse strand, counting down.
GCTTTGTGGTCAACGTCTAACTTATAGTTATGTTCGTATTGGTGGGGTCAGTTACGATATGCCGCCAGGTTTTATTGAAAGGTCTTTAAAATTTTTAGCGGACTTTGAGCCTTTCATGGACGAGTTTGAAAACTTGGTTCCCGAAAATAAAATCTTTATCGAGCGTACAGCAGGTGTTGGAGTCATTACTCGGGAAGATGCTATTGCCTATAATTTAGTGGGGCCAAATTTACGTGCTTCAGGTGTGGACTGGGACTTGCGGCGTGATATGACTTATTCGGTTTATCCAAAACTACAATTTGAAGTTCCTGTAGGGGTGGGCTCACAGGGTGTTGTAGGGGATAGTTTTGATCGCTTTATCGTGAGGATTAAAGAAATCAAGCAATCGATTAGTTTATTGAAACAATGTTTTGCACAAATTCCCGAAGGCGATTTTCTGGGAGAGATTCCTCGAGTGATGAAGCCAGCAGTTGGTGAGTGCTATGTGCGCACGGAGTCTTCTCGTGGAGATATGGGCTATTATTTAATTAGCGATGGTTCAAAAAATGCTTTTCGTGTGCGAATACGTACGGGATCTTTTACCTCCATGTCCATTATTGAAAAAATCAGTCGTGGAATGATGTTGGCTGATTTGGTGACTTTTATTGCTAGTTTGGATGTGGTAGCTCCGGAGATTGATAGATAATGGAAAACTTTGCAATACATATTCATGAGTCCTATTTATATGGGCTTCCACTGTCAGTGGTAAATCTCATTGTCATGTTTGGGGCAGCTTTTGTAGTTTTGTTAGGTTTTGTTGCGCCTTTTGCGGGGCTTTTGAGTTTTATCGAAAGAAGAATCGCAGCTCGAATTCAATGCCGTATTGGTCCCAACCGCGTCGGCCCTCAGGGTCTTTTGCAGTTTTTGGCTGATGGAGTAAAAAGCTTATTTAAAGAGGATCTCATTCCTAAAGTTGCCGATAAGCCCCTCTTTATCATAGCGCCTTATTTAGTGTTTTTAGGGATGTTTACTTCTTTTGTAGTTCTACCTTTTTCTAGTCAGTGGATTGTAGCCGACCTCAACGTTGGTATTTTGTATCTCTTTGCAACCGCAGCAATCACTGTCGTTGGTTTGGTGATGGCAGGTTGGGGCTCCGGAAGTAAATGGTCGATGTTAGGGGGAATGCGTTCTGCAGCTCAAATTATCAGTTACGAAATCCCTACTGGCTTAGCTGCATTAACAGCTATTTTATTAGCGGGTAGTCTTTCTTTGCAGGAAATCATAGCTGCCCAAGGTCCACATCCTTGGCAGTGGTATTTCTTTGATAATCCCTTTACCTTTATTGCCTTTTTTATTCTTTTCGTAGCCTTGGTTGCAGAAGGTAACCGAGCTCCCTTTGACTTACCCGAAGCCGAGACCGAGTTAGTTAGTGGTTACAATACCGAATATTCTGGCATGCGCTTTTTGTTCTTCTTTTTTGCGGAGTGGGCTCATCTCTATGTTTTAGGGGCTATCTTGACCACCTTGTTTTTAGGTGGTTGGCAAGTTCCAGAGTCTCTTTTGGCCTCCGTTGGAGCGGAAAGTATTGCCGCTAGGATATTAGAATTAGTTTTTTTTCAATTAAAGATATATGTGTTAGTTTTCTTGGTTGTGCAATTGCGTTGGACAGTTCCACGAGTTCGTATGGATCAAATGATGGATATGTGTTGGAAATATCTCGTGCCCATTGGTTTTTTCTGTGTTGCCGGAGTGGCCATATGGATGATGTTATTTCCTGATGGTGTTTCCTTTGTTAAATACCTGTTGATTGCTTTTAGTTCGGCCATGGTTTTGTATTATTTTTATAAGGTATATAGAAACTTTAAAGATTCGAGGGCTGAACTTGAACTCAACCCTTTTGTATAATTTTAGGACGGTCTTCACAAAGCACTTATTGTCGGGGACATATTTTACGATTACGTAGGGGCAGGTTTAGAACCTGCCCCTACAGTATTAAAAAAAGAAGGTTAGAACAGAAATCTAAAAAGGTTTAATAAAATGTCATCCGGTTATTTTAATAACATAAAAGAAGCAACGGTTTCATTATTCAATGGTTTTGCAATTACTTTAAGTAATATGTTTCGTAAGCCCGTGACTTTGCAATATCCCGATAAAACACCTCGATCAGTTACGGATTTAATGCCCGAGCGCTCACGAAGTTGGCTCAAGGTTGAAATGCCGATTTGTACGGCTTGCCTCAATTGCGAAAAGGCTTGTCCCATTGATTGTATTAAGATTACGACTGAAAAAGATCCTTCTGGTCGTGTGATGAGCGGTTTTGATATTGATATGGCCAAATGCATGTATTGTGGACTTTGCACCGAGCCTTGTCCAACGGGTGCAATTCATTTTATTCCAGAGTTTGAACGCGCTTCTTTTTCTTTAGACCAAATGATTTCTCGTTTTGTTCCTGAGGGTGAAAAGGTTGTTCCTTATAAAGTGCCTAAAAAAGATAAGGATGAGGAAAAAAACTCTGCCAAAGAGGAGGCGGAGGATAAAGCAGCAGAGGCAGAGCCAGATGCTTAAGAGATCGCGATTTGTCTACTTGACTTAAGCGTGTAGCATTCGTAAAAGGCAGACAAATTTTTAAATAGTACAAACTAATTATGTTAGATTCACTACAACCACTAGTTTTCGGAATGTTGGCGCTGATAATTTTTATTTCAGCGGCCTTCATTACTTTTTCTAGAAACCTGATTTACTCAGCGTTTGCCTTATTGGGTTCTTTTACAGGTGTTGCCGGGCTTTTTGCAATGCTGGGAGCAGACTTTCTCGCTGTTGTTCAGCTTCTCGTGTATATTGGCGGCATCATGGTTTTGTACCTTTTTGCGGTTTTGATGACTTCAGGGATTGGAGATGTGCGTTTGACCAATCGTTCCATTGCTGTCAAAATTGCTTTACCCTTGGCTTTAGTTTTATTTTTTTCATTGGGAAAACTTATTTTTGAAACAGAATGGTTTGCACAGCAAACAGTCAAGATAGCGCCAACAACAGCTGCGATTGGTGATCTACTTTTAACTAAATACCTTTTACCTTTTGAATTAGTATCTGTATTGCTCTTATCTACTTTGATTGGATCCGTAGCCTTAGCGCGACAAGAGCTACGCAATAGTAAAGAAAACCATGATTGAGACACAACATTATTTACTCATTTCTGCTCTGATCTTTGTCTTTGGCCTTTATACCGTGGTCACGCGGCGTAATGCCTTGGGTATTTTACTCGGCACGGAGTTAGTGCTTAACGCAGCTGCCCTCAATATGGTGATCTTTGGTTTCCATACTAACCGAGTGGCAGAGGCG
>JAUHYS010000124.1 GCA_030426445.1 bacterium | reverse complement strand
TAAATTAAGAGGAGGTTTTTTAAGGGATAGTGATTGGCCGCGTTTGACCGAAGCTGCCAGCAAACTTTCTGAATCCATGATTTTTATCGATGATACACCTGCAATCAGTGTTTTAGAAATGCGCGCTAAAGCCAGGCGGCTGAAAAGAGAGTATCCTCTTGGACTGATCATCGTGGATTATTTGCAGTTAATGCGCAGTGATGTGACCGAAAGCCGAGAGCGTGAAATCAGTGATATCAGTCGGTCACTTAAGGCTCTTGCTAAGGAACTGAGTATTCCTGTAGTCGCTTTGAGTCAGCTCAATCGTAGTTTAGAATCACGTACCGATAAACGCCCCCAGCTTTCGGATCTTCGTGAGTCCGGTGCCATCGAACAAGACGCCGATGTGATTGCTTTTATTTATCGCGACGAAGTTTATAATAAAGAAACTCCAGAAAAAGGAGTGGCTGAAATTATTATTGGTAAGCAGCGTAATGGCCCGATTGGTACCGTTAAACTCAAGTTCTTTAACGAGTACACTCGTTTTGAAGAACTCGAAGAAAGGTATGGGGAGATGGTGCCGGATCTAAGTGTGCCGCCTCCGGTCTTTGGAGAATAACTTTTAAATGTTTCTTTAGTACGATATATCTGTATCCTCTTCGAAAAAATACCGTAAAAATTCGATACGAAAGCCAGCGTTAAAAGATCCGTACTGTTTGAACGAGCGTAGCGAAGTGAGTTTACGGATCTCAGCTGGATGAGTGAGAATTTAGGTATTTTATTCGGGGGTGGCCTTTTTCTTTGTTACTTTCTTTTTGGCCATGCAAAAAGAAAGTAAATAAAAGGAAATAAGTTAACAGAAAATATGAATCCTACTTATCCAATAACAGTCATTATCCCCACTTATAACCGGTTAGCTTTTCTTAAAGAGGCCCTACACTCGGTCTTACAGCAAACTCATCCGCCTTTAGAAATCATTATCATTGATGACGCGTCAACAGATGGAACAGCCGATTGGCTCAAAGCGCATCCATCCAAACTCATTCGTTATTTTCGAATCCCCAATTCAGGACCTGCGATTGCGCGCAATAAAGCAGCGGCTTTGGCAAAAGGCGAGTGGTTGGCTTTTTTAGATTCGGACGATTATTGGCTGCCTCAAAAATTAGAGACTCAAGTTCAATTTTTAAAACAAAATCCAGAGTGCCAAACCTTGCAGACGGAGGAAGTCTGGATTCGTCGCGGCAAGCGTGTCAATCCTATGAAAAAGCATCAGAAGCCTTCTGGAGATATCTTTTTAGCTTCACTCAAACTTTGCTTGATCAGTCCTTCAGCGGTTTTAATCAAAAAAGAACTCTTTGATAGGCTAGGGGGCTTTGATCCTAATTTTTTAGTTTGCGAAGATTACGAACTTTGGCTGCGTCTGACTCTGCAAACCCCTTTGACGACTTTACCAGATGCCTTGGTTGTGAAACGTGGAGGCCACGAAGATCAACTCTCAAAAAAATTTTGGGGAATGGACCGTTTTAGAGTGGCTGCATTAGAAAAAATTCTTTTTACTCGATCATTAAATGCAAGCCAAGTTCAATGTGTTTATGAACAAATTTATCTTAAGTTGAAAATCTTGGCTAAAGGCTTTAAAAAAAGAAATCCCAATTTAAACCTTAACCCTTATGAAAGTAGGTGGCTATGGCACATCAAAAATCATCCTTACGCAGCGGAGCTAGAAAAGAAAATGAACTTCGCAAGGTCAGCTTAAAGAAAAACGTCAATCGTTATGCTGAAGGCTCTTGTCTCATCAAAGCAGGGCATACGCATGTGCTTTGTTTGGCTTCTATTGAAGAGGACTTGCCACAGTGGAGAAAAGAATCCGGGTTGGGTTGGGTCACCGCAGAGTATGCCATGTTACCTCGAGCAACGCATACGCGTTCTGCTCGTGAGTCCATCAAAGGTAAGACTAGCAGTCGAAGTCAAGAAATCAGTCGTCTCATAGGGCGTGCTCTCAGGTCGGTCGTTGATTTTAAAAAATTGGGCCCTCATATGATTGCACTCGATTGTGAAGTTTTACAAGCCGATGGAGGGACGCGTTGTGCTTCGATTACGGGGGCCTGGGTGGCTTTAGCACAAGCCTGTCAAAAATTAATAAAACAGGGTAGGATTTCGGATTGGCCACTGGTGGATCATGTGGCTGCAGTGAGCGTGGGAATTGTGAATAAAAAAATACTGTTGGACTTGGATTATGAGGAAGATTCTAATGCGGAGGTCGATCTCAATTTGGTTTTGACGGGTCAAAGAAAAATTGTCGAAATTCAAGGTACCGCAGAGCAAACACCTTTTTCTTTTAGGCAAGCCGGTCAACTTTTTAAGGTGGGTGAACAAGGTATATTGCAGCTCATAAAAAAACAAAAAACAGTGATTAAGTAAGTGAAAAGGTATCCATAAAAAATGAAACTCGTCATTGCCACACAAAATCAGGGAAAACTTAAAGAGATCCAAACGCTTTTAGACTTGCCAGAGCTTGAAATAATTTCACTCGCTGATTTTGATTTTGTTCCTGACCTTCAAGAGCCCCATCAAAGCTATATCGAAAACGCGCGTGAAAAAGCAAAAACGATCGCAGAATTTTCTCAAGCTTGGGCATTAGCGGATGACAGCGGGCTCGAAGTCTTAGCCTTAGACCAGCAGCCTGGGGTTTATTCGGCCCGTTATGCGGGAGAAAACGCGACGGCTCTTGAAAATAATTTAAAGTTATTAAAAAATCTTGAGGGAGTGCCTTTTGCAAATCGCCAGGCAGAATTTATCTGCTGCATGGTCTTAAGAAGCCCACGTGGAGAAGAGTATAGCACAGAAGGCAAATTAACTGGTTTAATTGCAAATGAAATGAGGGGCGAAAAAGGTTTTGGTTATGACCCGCTTTTTTTTATTCCCGAAAAAAAACAGGTGCTTGCTGAAATGAGTTCCGAAGAAAAAAACCAGATTTCACACCGTCGCCAGGCCTTAGAAAAAATGAAGCATTTTTTAATAAAGAAGATACATAATGGTTAATTGATTTTTCTTAAGCTTCGAATCCATCCGATAGAAATCAAAAATATGACTGCATAAATTAGCATGCTTTCTTGTTTATTGCTTTTATAAATAGACGCAACACAGCCGCCCTGTGTAATCACTTCAACTTCAGGTTCGCCTGTGTCAGTAGAAGTATCTGGAACGTCTGGAACCGTGATAGTAAAGCTGATTTCTCGAGTACTGACCAATCCACAAAAATCTGTGCATGAAAAACGTATTGTATAGTCTCCGCTTTGATTGGTTTGAAAAACGGTTGAGGTTTCGGTATCCTCTCCAATCAATTGGCCTTCTTCTACACTAAAATTAAGTTCGGCGTTATCTGGACTTACAATGACAGACCACTCAAAACTTCGGTCATCTCTTGTTGGGTCGTTACAAGAAGCTTGAATTTCGGCAGAGGCGTCCTGTAAGTCAATATCTTGATTGATAAAAGCCTCTGGGGCTTCATTGGTATTGAGAAAAATAGAAGCTTGTCGAGTGATTTGACCTAACTCATCTGTAGTATGTGCTAAGGCGATAAGGTCGTCTCCTCCACAGTGATCAAAATCACTGGACTCGATTCCAGAAACGGCAGTGGAATCTGGTTGCGCAAATGTAAGCAAGCTTGGGTTTTGTAGGTTTCCCTGGCCATCGCTTGTGATGACTTGAATAGAAGAAGCTTCTTCGATACCGTCCAAATCGGGAACAAATTCTGCTAAAGTTACAGCCAACTCTTGGGTATTTGTTTGGTAAGCTTCGACACTGAAGTGGCCTGCGGTAACGACTAAAGGCAAAACCATAGAGTTAAGATTAGAAAAATCGAATACAGTTGTTTGCCAGTTTGCAAGTTGGCCATTTGCTCCATTTCCATTATTATTAAACAGGTAACGGACTTGGGAGCTGCGTGACTCTGCAAGTGCTAAATCCATTAAACCATCGCTGTTAAAATCTCCTGCACTGATAGAAGAAGGGTAGGGTGTACAATTAGGGAGGTCACAAGCTTGGGTCAGGTTAAAGACCTTCGGATCATTTGAGTTTTCGGGACAGTCAAAACCACAAGCACCATCCCCGGCACAAAAAACCACTTCATCGTCTCCATTTCCTCGTGTGTTCACTGCTGCGGCAATGTCTAGAATGCCATCTTGATTAAAGTCGCCTTCTGTTAAAACAACTCGGCTTGTTTCATTGATGACTGTTGGGAGAAAAAAAATACCGTCTATCTGAACATCTTGCAAACCAGCTCCTTGATTTTGTGAAACCAGAAATCCAACGTTTAGAAAATCGAACTGCACCGCGACGATGGCTTCGTCCACAGGGTCTGCATCGCAGTTCATAAGTAGTAAGGACCGATCCGATGCGATTTGAGTGCTTCCAAAAAAATAAGCCGGGTAGGTAAAAGGTTGTTGCACTAAATTATTATCGATATCCACTGTCAGTGGAGTAAACGAGCTTAAGAAGCCTCCTTGGTTTTCGCTAAATAGGTACTGTATAGAAGGTTCGATAGGGGAAGCGATATTAGATCGATTGACAAAGGCAATATCTTCGAATGGATTGTCGCCTAAATTTCCAGCGCGAATCGTCCCCATCTCCATAGGAATATCCGTTTCTGAATTAAAGGCTTCGTTGCTTAGTGTGATGGAATCTTCGAACTGCGCGTTGGCTTCGCCCGCGTTAATACAGTTATCTCCATGGGCTTCTGTATTGACAAGGAAACTATTGGATGCTATTGGACTCATTGTTGTAGGTAGAGGGCTGCGTTGAGTGATACAGTCTGCAAAGTTTGTGTTTCCTGAGTTATTAAAATCCTCTAAATTTCCACAAGCCAACGCAACAGACATATAGGGGTTTCCAAAGGCGTCAAAGGGTGGGGGTTCGACTTGCCCTACTACTACATGCTCTTCACATGAAGTATTATTATTCTGAAATAGTTGGGCGTATGCAGAAGAAACGATTGACAGATTAAATAAAGATACCAAGCATATTAAATATAATATATTATATAACACATTTTTTTTCATCGTGGATGCCCTTCTTATTAAGTCTCAGTAGTATAGTAAATGTATAGAATCTATTTTGTTTTACTAAAGAATAAAATAAAAAAAAGCAACACTCTTAGCTAGACTATTAAATTTAAAGGGGTGTAAAGGAAAGGCTTTAATCATGAGTATAAGAATGCGCATACTCGATATTCAAGATAAGGCGAATGAGCTCTGTGCAACGTTTGAAGATCTTGAAACGCCTGTTTTAAGAGCTTTAGATGGGAACAAAATAGAGACTTCGCCCATTTCTAAAACAGATAGCAGCTTTTCTCAGTGTGTAAAAATTCTTCCTAATACTATGAAAGCACATGTAAGTAAGGGGCTTCCACTGCTTACATCTCCTCAGTTTATTCTGTTAGATCAGCATTTAAAGCAAAGGGGCTTCTCGCTTGTGCTCATTCCTCCCGAACTTTCAGGAGCTTATGCATCCTTAAATATGGCTGTATTAGGAAAGACAGTGCTTCTTAATCCTAAAGCACCTGGTTTTGCTTTGGACTTAAACCTCCTTTTTATCGCGGATCATGAAATCGCGCATCAAACGGACATTCAAGAAATGAAGCAGGCATTTCCTGATATCCAGCACCTTTTCAACAATGCTCGGTTAAGTCGAGAAGCGATGATTACAAAATTAAATGCTTATTTAGATTATTTTGGTAGAGACCTGGTAACCGATGACAAGGAAGACTATGAGGCTTTGAGGAGAGAATTTTTCGGAAACTTTAAATGCTTTAGTGAGGATGATTTGATTCATATTGGGCTTATTTTTTACGAAACTTTAAGATACGCCTACGAAAATCAAGATCCACGCTTAAAAACCTATGTTTTTTCTAAAGATTTTCTCTCTTTTAAAGAGGGGAAATCCATGGGAAAAGTAGAGGTGACAAGTGCATCCGGTGAACGGGTCGACCTTAAGAAAGCAGTCATTAAAGCAAGGTTAATAGAGGCTGAATTATGGGAAGGTTTCACTCAATTAAATGATTTTGATAACAATAAAGCCAATGAAGTTAATGGAGATTTGGTATTATTTTTTCGTTTAGCGATTATGGGAACTCTTTGGGCAAAAATGTAGGGTTAATTTAGAAATTTGTCTTACCTTTATTGTGTTAAGTTCGATTCGAAGGTTCAGTAAACACGTACAAAACTTCTCTAAAATGATTTTTTTGAAAAAAAAGAAAAAAATAGTTTTTTTAGCAACCTATTTAGTTTTCTTTCGATAAATAGATAAAGCAAGCTATAAGGATGTTTTTCTTATTAAACCTAACGATGTTTAGTTGCGAGTGAGGAAATGTTGATGCTTGTATGGAAATATTTGTAGGTAA
>JAUHYS010000123.1 GCA_030426445.1 bacterium | reverse complement strand
AGACTCTATTTCAAACTGACTAAATCGTAACCCACCGAATTGCTATGGACTCCCAATAAAGAAATACTTAGAATGAAAAAATAAGAGTAAATAATTGGAAGGGTAAGGATGGGGAATTTCTCTAATTTTGATTTTGAGAGTTTTTTAAAATCGGGAGCAATTTTTTCACCCAAGGGTTCTAAAGTTGTTCTTTGTTGGGGTAAACCGATCCACTATGCTGCAAGAAAAGATAAGCAGTTGATGTTTTATACGCCTGATTTTTACTTAGAAACTAAAAAGCCCTGGATGACCTATCCGCATCATATTGAGATTTCAAGAAATGATCTAAGGTTTTTCTTAGAAAATAAATCCTCTCAGTCTTTTCATGTGACTTGGAAGAATCCTCAGAAAGATGATTTTGAAGATGATTTTAATTTAATTCAATCTGAAATAAGGGAACATCATTGGGATAAAGCAGTTCCCATTGTTTTTGAGGAAGGTCATTGTAAAACTGAAAGTAAATTTCGTTCTCATGCTATCAATAACTTACTAAAAGTTTCCAATAATGTAATGATTTATGGAAAATGGAATCGAAATCAAGGGATACTTGGAGGCACCCCAGAAGTATTATGTATTAAAACGAAAAGTAAAAACTCTGTTTTTACTGTCGCTTTAGCAGGCACTTTACCTCTCAATAATAAAAATTCTAAATATACCTTTAAAGATAATGAACAAAAATTGCTTCATGACCCTAAAGAGCTTCATGAACACAGGATTGTAATACGTGGTATTCAACAAGCTTTTAAAGATTATGGCAAGGTAAACGTTTCTTCGACTCACCTATTAAAGTTTTCAAATTTAATTCATTTGGAAACTCATATTAGAATTAAGCTTCATGAAGAAATGTCTGCAGAGCAGTTAGTCAGGTTATTACACCCTACACCAGCTTTAGGAATCTCCCATCGTAAGGCGGGTATACAATCTTTAAAGAGGCTTCATTGCCAAGAAAACCGTGGAGAATTTGGAGCCCCTTTTGGTTTAGCATGGCCTGATGGAAGTTTTCATTGCGTTGTTGCGATTCGTAATATTCAATGGAGAGGCTCAAAAATTTACTTAGGATCAGGCTGTGGAATCGTTAAAAAATCTTTATTAGATAAAGAATGGAAAGAACTACAAGCAAAACGGCAATCTGTAAAAAATCTAATGGGACTTAATTGAGATGAGAGAATTAAGTATCAATGGGTATATTATTAAAAAACCTTTATTGAAGCATCATAACCAAGATTTAGTTGAGTTAATATTAAGAAATTTAGCACGCTTTTCTATAGAAAATATATGTGTTTGTCCTGGAGGAAGAAACGCTCCTTTGGTGAATGCTTTAAGTGAATCAAATTACTTTAAAAGTTACTTTATGTTTGATGAACGGTCTGCTGGTTTTTTTTGCATTAGGCCTTGCAAAAAAAACAAAGCAGCCTACAGCAATCGTTGTGACATCCGGCACTGCAGTTGCAGAGCTCTATCCTGCCTTAATTGAAGCTTATTATAGTGGGGTGTCTTTAGTTCTTGTCAGTGCAGATCGTCCGCGACGTTTTAGAAAAACCGGAGCCCCTCAATGCATTGAACAAGTTGATATCTTTCATCATTATGTTGAAGAGTGTATTGATTTAGAGTGGGAAGAGAGTTTTTCGAGTCACTCATGGTTAAGGAACCGTTGCTATCATATCAATGTTTGTTTTGAGGAGCCTCTAACTGACATTAATGTCAGAGACAAGGATTGGATGGCCGAACACTTGAGAGTTGTTTTTAAAAAAAAGCAATCCTTAGATCAGTCGCAATATCTTTTAGCTAGAAATGCATTGAGTGATTTTTTTTCAAAATCAAAAAAACCTTTAGTCATTGTAGGAAGTCTTTTAGAATATGAAATAGTCTCTGTAGAAAATTTTTTGAGCCAAATGAAAGTGCCTATTTATGCGGAAGGGACATCAGGAATTAGAGAGAGTAAAATTCTTGACCCTTATTTGATTAAATCTGGCGAAAAACTTTTAAATTATGAAGACTTTGATGGCGTTTTAAAAATAGGGGGTGTGCCTACCTTAAAAATGTGGCGCAATTTATCAGGAGTTTTAAAACATATTCCTGTAGTCTCTATCAGTTCATCAGTATTTAAAGGCATGCCTCATGCTCAACACATTCAGGTTGATTTAGAAATTTTATTAGATGGTAGTGATTATAAAAGCAATCATGATCAAGATTGGTGTTTCAAGTTATTACAAAAAGATCAGCTTTATTATCAAAAGTTAATCGAGTTACTAAAGTTAGAGCCTTTATCTCAAGCAGCAGTTTATCATCAATTGTCTTGTTTGATTCCTGAGAGTAGTCGAGTTTATGTCGGCAATAGTTTGCCGATTCGTAAGTGGGATTTCGTGGCGAGTCGGGAAAAAGCATTTCATGTTATGGCGAGTCGCGGTGCTAATGGAATTGATGGTCAGATTTCTACTTTTTTAGGTTTAGTAGATGGGGTTTCATGGGGTATTTTTGGTGATTTGACAACTCTGTATGACTTAAATGCTCTTTATTTGCTCAAAGATATTCCCGAAAAAAGAATTGCTATTGTCGTGATTAATAATGGAGGAGGGAAAATTTTTTCTAGTATGTTCAAAAATCCAAAATTTCAAAACCGTCATCATTTAGAGTTTTCTCATTGGGCCCAAAGTTGGGGGCTTTCTTATTTAAAATATACAAAACTTCCCGAAAAAATTAATTTATCTGAAACAACTGTTATTGAAATACACCCTAATGAAAAAGCCACTCAAAGGTTTCATAAATCTTATGAAAAGCTCTTTTTCAAAATCTAAACCTTTATGGTGCTTGCATGGATTTCTTGGTCAGTCTTCTGATTGGAATTTTTTTTACTCTGATTTAAACCCTAGAATAGATAAAAATATAAAGCTTTTCTTTCCGTCTTTATATCCAAAGCTTAAACTCTTTCATGAAGGTTTTTCTATGCAAGAGTGGGCTAAAGGTTTTTGTCATCAAGTTAGAAATAGAAGCTTAGACAATTTTATTATGGGTTATTCTATGGGTGGGCGTTTAGCTTTTCACCTATTAATGGAGGATCCTAGTTTGTGGAAAAAAGCTATTATTATTTCTTCTAACCCAGGACTAAGAACTAAGAAGCAAGTTTTACAAAGAAATCAATCCGATAAAAAATGGGCAGAAAATTTTTTATCTACTCATTGGAATACTTTGATGCAGCAGTGGTCTCAGCAAGTTGTTTTTAGGAAATCACATTTTTCTCCAAAACGTCTAGAAAAAGATTATTCTAGAGAGGTCTTAGCTAAAATTTTAGTTGAATGGTCTGTTGCAAAACAAAAAAACTTTAGAAATTTTTTGTCTAAAATAAAAGTTCCGGTTTTGTGGATGAGCGGTGAATATGATGAAAACTATGTTAAAATAGGTGAGGAGGTCTCTCAACTTAGCCCGTATATTGAGCATTTTATTGTACCACATAGCTCCCACCGTGTTCCTTGGGATAACTCCAAAGTATTTTTAGAAAAAGTAAATTCATTTATATGCAGTTAAAAAAAGAATCCATTTGGTCGTTCCCTTATCAGTTGGAATCAAAAGTGAGTCTGAATCGATTTAAACAGAAAGGAAATGTTTTTTCAGGGTCTTTGTTGATGGTAGAAAACTCTCAAGTTGGATTAGGTTATTCTTGTGTTCACCCTTGGGAAAATTTGGGAGACCTTCCTCTTAAAAAACAGCTTCAGCTCATCCAAGAAGGAAAGCTCACTGAGTTAACTCAAGCCTCTTATGACTTGGCTTGTGCAGACGCTTTAGCCAGAAAAGAAGAGAGAAGTCTTTTTCAAAACCTAACAATTCCTGAGTCTCACTTGACTATTTCGGACTGGTCTTTACTGGATGAAGATATTTTAGATAAATTGTTTCCAGGGTTTTTGGCGATAAAAATTAAAAGTAAAGGGAATGTAGAAGATGAAAAAAAAATATTGGAGAAAATTTGCCCCTATTTAAAATCAAAATCCATTCAATTGAGATTAGATTATAATTCTTATTTTAAAGATTTTAAAAAAGCATTTGAGTATTTTGATAGTATGACTGACCTGTTAAAAAGTTGTATCGAATATATTGAGGACCCTTTAGTCTACCAAAAAAAATCATGGGAAGAGCTGTCAAAAGCATTGTCTCTTGCACAAGACCGTGAGCCTTCCTCAAAGTATGGAAAAGTATTGCCGATGGTAAAATACTTCATCTATAAACCCGCAATTTCTTCGATTAAAAAAGTAAAGAGGCCTTTTGTTGGAAAAAATTTAAAACAAGTCATTGTGACAAGTTATATGGATCATCCGGTGGGTCAATACGGTGCTGCTTATAGTGCTGCGATCTTAAAAAAAAAATACACTCAGGGTGTGGGGCTTTGCGGTTTATTGACTCATGATTTATTTAAAAAAAATGATTTTTCGGAGCGTATGAAAAAAATAGGCGCTCAGTTGTTTCCACAGGAAGAAGTTGGAATCGGCTTTGGAGATCTTTTATCAAAATTATCATGGAAGAAACTTTTATGAAAGTATCCTGGGAATCAGATGAGAGTCATGTTTTGATCAACCCTCGTGCTCCCAAGTATATCCTTGATCAAGTGCTTTCTATTCGAGAAAAATTATCTCAATATAAAGGCCATATATGGATTGCTAGCTCGGGAACGACATCCTCCAACCCAAATCATATAAAGTTAATTGGTTTATCCAAGAGAGCTTTTTTAGAGTCAGCAAGAAGTGTGAACCGGCACATACAGTCTAATCAAAAAGATATCTGTTTACACGCATTGCCTGATTTTCATGTGGGAGGCTTAAGTGTTTGGGCAAGGGCTTTTATATCGGGTGCAAAAGTGATTCCTTGCTATTCTCCTGAAAAAAAATGGGACCCTAAAAAATACTATTTGGATATTGTTGAGTCTAAAGCTAGTTTGCTAAGTTTTGTGCCCGCTCAACTTTATGACATGGTGACTCATCATTTTAAAGCCCCTAAAACGCTTCGATGTGTTTTTGTGGGAGGTGGTTTTCTTTCTGCAGATTTATATTTAAAAGCAAGACAGTTAAATTGGAATATATTACCCACTTATGGATGTTCGGAGTGTTGTTCGCAAGTTGCAACAGCGGAACTTTCTTCCTTAGATAATTTTGATTACCCTCAATTAAAAATTCTTTCTCACCTGAAAGTTAAATGTAACCAAGAAAACCGATTCATGTTTTCGGGGAAGTCCCTTTTGACGACTTATGCTTATTTGAAAGGTGAAAAAATTTCTATAGATAATCCGGTAAAAGAAGGCTGGTGCCTTTCTGATGATGTTGGAAAAGTGAAGCAAGACTTTCTTGAATTTTATCACCGAGTGGACGATCAGGTGAAAGTCAGTGGTGAGCTAGTCAATTTAAGGCAATTACAATCAATTTTAAAAGAGTGTCTTAAATCTCAAGTCAGTTCTTGTGATGGGGCTGTGTTGGCATTGCCTGATGTTCGTAAAGGTCGCCATATTGTGTTATTACTTACTCGATCTGTGATTGATTGGCAGAAGGTTCAGTCTGAATTTAATCAGAAGGTTTTACCCATAGCTCGGGCACAAAAAGTATACTTTTCTGATTGGATACCGAGGACTCCATTAGGAAAATTAAAAATAAATGAAGCCTTACAGCTGGTTTTAGAACAAAAAAATTAATCTTCTTGGGTCCATTTTAATATTAAGAATTTACCATAGCTTGGATAGCTAGTTTCTCTTTTATCTCGGATGTCTTTTATTATTTTGGGATATTGTCCCGAGCCTAATTGTTTAAAGCCTGCTTTTTTATAGAGAGGGCTCGTTTTATCGGGGACTATAGAGTAAACCTCCTGGCCTGGTTTAATTTCTTTCAATAGATGCTGAATAATTGAATCGGCATAACCTTGATAACGATAAGAATCGTCGATATAAACTCCTGCAATTTCAAAAATATTTTTTGTAATGGGTTTTAATTTTCCCATGCCTATTTTTTTATCTTCAATTTTATTTTGTTTTTTAAGATAAATCTCAGTTTCAAAATTATCAATTCCTTCTGCCCAATCATCCGGAATTTGATCTTTCAAACTATCTTTCCAAAATTGCTCTGAAGAATTTAAACCTAAAGAAGAATCTGTACTCATAATAAACACCCAAAAAAATTAATAATGACTCTGTCTAAAATAACCAAATTAAGCTGTCAAGCTAAGGCATTGATCTAAGAAATATTGAATGTAGAGAATGTAGGAACGGAAAAATCCTTCGGTTTTTTTTTTTACGCATATGGATAGGGAGAGATCCCGGAATTTTTCATTTACCATGAAAAATTCCGGGATGACACTAGAGATACTCAGTTTATAACTGTCATCCCGGAAAATCCGTAGGATTTATCCGGGATCTCTCTC
>JAUHYS010000122.1 GCA_030426445.1 bacterium | reverse complement strand
AGGTCTACGGTAAGATAGAAAAAAAGAAGAAAAAAAAGAAGAAATCTTAAGCCTAAGCCCTAAATTTTATCACAGTTAACAATCAGGAACTTAGGTTAAACGTAGAACCTACCAAACGGCAACTCATGATTTATATATTAAAAAATAAAAGGAGAAGAAATGAGTAGGGTCATCCAAACTATTATGACAGTATTTCTGTGCTTGAATGTTTTTACAATGAGCACTTACAGCCAAGGAATACGTGGTCAGACTAAAAAAAACTCAACGACTCAGCGATACCCTTTTCCTCCTTCACCGATTAGAGAGCCCTTTACAGTTCAAAAAACCTTTCTTGGGGATATACCTCATGATACGCCACTTGTTTCGAGTCCAGACAAAAAAAACTTTGCTTATATCGTCGCGCATTACGACGGTTTGTACCTTTATGTTAATGGAAAAAAAACAGGAAGAGGCTACCAGACAGTAGAAGACCTTATGTTGAGTCCTCAAGGAAATCATATTGTCATGAAGGGCAAGGTTGGTCTTAAATACGGTGTATATGAAGAGTATGTACTATTTGACGAAAATGAGCACGTTTTTCGGGGCTATTCACCCATTGGCATAGGAGTTAGCGATGGCAAATATAAGATCATCTACTCCTATGATGAAGAGTATCAAACTAAAGACTCCAATATAGTAAAACGGCGAAAGAGAGTCATGCTAAATCAGAAACAGGAAGCCGCTTACCCTAGAGATCATCAAATTGTGCAGGCTAGGAAAGACAATAGCTCCCAACTTTATACCAATGGGACAGATTACTTTTATTTGGTGAAAGCACCCTCAAAAAATTTTATTGTGCATAATGGTAGAAAACTAATGCTTCCTGATGAAGTCAAAGTTGGGTACTTTGGATTATACTTTAGCGCAGGAAATTTTTGTGTCGAGCTTAATAAAAATGAGAAAAGCTTTTATTACTGTGATGGAGAAAGCTCTTTAGCCTTTAATAAGGTGAAGCGGTTTAATTTTTCTCCAGACGGAAGTCAGAAAAATTTTATCGGCATTTCTAGTTCGAGTGAGCAACTCGTAACAGGCGATAAGTTAGATAAAGTTGGACCAAAGTTTGAATCGATTAAACAAAAATGTGTGTATTCTCCTTCTGACAATAGCTGTTTTTACGTAGCTAACAAAAACCAAAAAGATTATTTGCTTGTCGACCACAAAGTGATTGCAAAATATGACGAAATTCAAAGACCTACTTTTGTATCTAAAAACATTGAACTGGGCTACTATCAACAACCGGGCTCTTCCAACAAAAATCTAACACATCCACTATTAACTAAGGTGTGGGATGTTCCTACAAAGGAAAGAGAATGGGTCTTGGCATTTTTTGCAAGGCGTCAGAATCAGTATTATTGGGTCATACAAGGCAAAGAATATCTTATACCTTACCAGGAGAAAGAAAATGGAAAAGTAAATATAACATCCGCGCCCTCTAACCCCTTATTCTTAAACTACCTCGTAGATTCCGGCGATACAATGTTTTTGGTTGTCAATGGTAAGGCAAATCCTAAATTTGATAATCACTTTAATCCAGACGGCAGCATGATAGCTGTATTAAGAAATACTAAAAAACTTACGAGTAAACAATTAAACAACATAGCAATCAAAGAATTAAAGCTCTCTATAAATGAATATATCTTTTATGTGAATATGAGTATTTCATACAGCAAAGACCATAAAAACTACGCTTATGTTGCGCAGGAAAATAAAAAGCCACAATTAGTTGTTAACGGGAAAGTCATACAACACCCAGGGATGATGTTTGCTCCACCGGCAGCTTTCAGTCCTGACGGAAAGACAATTGGTTTTTTTGCTAAAGAAAATGAAAAACTCTATTGGGTAGTCAAGCCAGTACCCTAATAAACAGGTAATTAAAGGCCTTTATTTTTTAGTTTTACCAGAACCTTTTCTAAAAAAGTAATCGCACTTTATTTTTAGGAGAAAATGCAATGGATAAATTAGCAACATCTTTTCAGGAGATGCCCGAAGATCCAAAAACTGCAAAAAAGGTAAGGGTTAGATTAAACTTTACAAGTCTTTGGGGTTGGTTTTTGGTCATGGTGTTATTGTCTAGCATTTGGTTTTCGATTAATCTATTTCTCTTACTTAGTGAAAGACAACATATTAGTGAGTTAATACGCATTGCTGAAATATCCCACGATAAAACGATACAAAGAAACACAATAAATGAGCTGTTAATCCTAACCGCTGATCACTTTTTTACTTTTATTGCGGGGGAAGCTTGTATCTTAGCTATATGTGCTACTACCCCCCTTATTTTAAGAGCTTTTATCAAACGTCACTAGTACTTGGGCCCTCTCATAAGATATGAGATTATAATATATATCTCTCTACAAGTATCGTGAAGAAAGTTTAATTGTTCATCGTTTTTATTTTTTTAATTAATTTTAACTTCCCCTGGTCCAAAATATAAAATTTATTAAAATACTCAGCGGGTTTATGGCCTTTACCTTCAGTAACTTCACGGGTCACAAGTAAATGGCTATCCGCCATAGTACTTTCAATGGTCTCGCCTACACGTTCTTCTACGTTTCTTTTAGAATCGACTATAGTTAAATAAGAAGTCAAATCAACGTGAAGCATTTTTCCCGTTCGTTTATTTACAAGGAACTCTGTCATGCACCCTGCTGTTCCGCAGCTAAAGCGAACAATAATATATTCTCCCGCAAATTTAATTTTATCTTCTGCAAGCGCTTGATTAATTTGTTTTTCAAATGCCTTGGCCGAATTATTATCTAAAACGAGCTTGGCAGCTAGTCCTTTATATATGCTTGATACGGGATAGTCTTTAAATTGAGGAGTCAATTGTTTTGACTGGACCTCTGTTGTATTTTTGTTCTTAGCAAATTCTTCTTTTTGAGAAGGCTTACTTAGCTTATTTGCATAAGCAGAAGAGCTGATCAAAAAAAGGCAACTAGCAAATAGACAATAAATTTTAATTTTTTCCATAGATAAAAGTCTCCTGTTGGTTTTTGGTTTTTCTAGGCAATTATTCATCAACACCGGCATGTCTTGGACTTACAAACTCAAAAATATAATCTGTATTATAGCTACGAACAAATAATTTATTTCTTTTTCTGATTATATAATCGGGCGCACTTTTAAGAGGTATTTTAGCTAAAACCTCACCGCTAAAGCGATTTATTTGATATAAAAAATCAGGCTCTTGAGTAAAACCATATCCCGATACAATGACATCTCCTATGACTACAAAATTGTCAGCGTTGGCCAACAGAGGACGACTTCTCCATATAAGTTGATAAGTATCCAAGTTAATAGCAGTTATATAGGCATTGTGTCCCTTTGAACTTTTTGAATATGTGGAGTGAGTGTGGGATACATAAAGAATATTGTCTACTATCTGAGCCCATTTCACTTTTTGCTTAATGAACCTCTTGTCTTTTTCCAAATAACTGGGAGAAATAAGGTAATTTTCAAAATCTAATTCGTATTCAACTTTAGTAAGATTACGATCTGCAATTAATAAAAAGCGCCCATTCCAAGTTTCATGACCATACACCAAGAAATAATTTTGATCAGAAAAAAAAGCACTTCTAAGATCTCGTCCTTTATAAAAATGGGGAAGTTTATTTGGGCATTTTTTCCAGAGTTTGTCTAAAAATAGAGAATTCGAAGCCGGGGGTCTGCAAAAATTTAAGTTAAGTTGATTATTTTTAAACCAAGCTGCCAGATCAGTAATGTTATTTGTTTCTTCTAAAATTTTTTTCAGAATAATAGGCTTCACCTTTTTAGAAGAGCCAGCAAGCCTTTCTTTAAAAGGCGGTTTATTCATTCGGTAGGGTTTGCCTTTAAATAACAAACGACTTGCATCTTCCCAAGTTCCATCAGGAAGAAGTATAATTTTTTGTCCACTTTCTAACTGAATTACTTTTTGTGCATAGGCAATAGACCCTGTTGCTCCATACGCTGTTAAACAAAGAAATAAGTTTAATAGAAATATTGTGCGTTTTACCATCATTTTAGTTACCTTTAATTTTTATTAACTTTTCAGATTGTATTCACATTTTTTTCAAACAAAAAATATCATGTATAACAGTATAAAGTTCAAAATTTCAACTTCCTAAAAGCTAATTTTTCAAAACACAACTTTAGTTAGGTGTCCTGCTGATAATGGAAGCCTAAGAAAATTATAAATGAATATAGTTTACCCAACCCTTAATTAAAAAGAGACTTTTAATATGTCCTTTAAAAAAGAATATGCGCCCATTCAAACCAAGCTCAACCCGCCTCATTATTTACATGATACTATGGAGCGTCGATACTTAATGCAGCTTGTAAAAAAAATCCCTGATCTTAAAATGCTCAGCGTAGTTGCTCCTCCTGGATTTGGAAAGTCGACTTTCATAGCACAACTCAGGCTCAACCTGCTTAAAGCTTATCCAGACTTGCATGCTCCGTGGCTTAATTTAGATGCGGAAGATAATGATGCCCTCCACTTGACAAAGTATCTCTGTGCGGCTTTTCAACGGTGTGAAAAAAAACTTGGCCAACTGTCTCTCCACATTCTCCAATCCGGTTCTTTAAGGAGTTTAAAAGAATTATACATTGCCTTAATTGAAGACATCTATCGCAGCCAGAAAAGTTTTGTCTTGTTTGTCGATGATTTCCATAGTTTAGAAAAAGGAGAATCTTTGGATCTATGGCAGTGGCTCTTGGAGAATATTCCAGAAGCCTTGACTTTGGTAGTAGCAAGCAGAAAAAAATTAGATTTCCCTCTCAGTAGATTGTACTTAAACCAAGAGTGCGAAACCGTCTCAACAAAAGAGTTGCAGTTTAGCTATATAGAAGTTCAAGACTTTTTTATAAAACATCAAAAAAAGCAGCTCCCTGACGCTTTACTGAAGAAAATATACAAGAAAACAGAAGGGTGGATAGGAGCTCTACAAATGCTGGCTCTCACTATGCAGAAAAGTCAAGAAACCCAAGCGCTTATCGAAAATTTTTCCGGGGAAGATAGAGGATTGATGGAGTATCTCAGTGAAGTGGTTTTTGAACAATTATCTACTGAACTCCGAGACTTTATGCTCTCGATTTCTGTTTTAAATCGAATCTCTGCCCCACTCGCAGAAGAGCTTTCGGGAAAACAAAATAGTCAAGAAAAATTAGAAGAAATTAATCGTCGGAATTTATTTTTCATTGAACTAGATGATAAAAACCGTTGGTATCGTTTTCACCATTTATTTCAAGATTTTTTAAAAAGACAAAGTATTAAGTACAAAGGAGAAGCCTTCTTAAAACGGCAATACCACCTATCCAGTAAATGGTTTGAACTAGCTGGTTTTCAAGAAGAAGCGATTCAATATGCATTGGCAGGAGAGAACTACCAACGAGCAGCCGATCTCATTTCTGATTTTGCCAACCAAGTGGTTTCCAATCAAGGGGACCACCGTACCATGCTACATTGGATGAAACAATTGCCAGAAAGTTATTTAGATTCTCATCCACAAATTCGAGCAAGTTATGCTTTTTCTCTAACATTTACACATAACTATGAAACAGCTCGAGATGAATTAGAAAAACTGAAAACCTGCCTTACAGAAAAAAAATCACAAGAAGAAGCTACGCATCTGCTTGCGAATATAGAAATGAATGAATGTTTTCTCGATCTCTTACAGGACAAACTCAACTCTTGCCGTAAGCGCACTAAGCAATGGTTAAAAAAATGGCCACAGATTTCTGGCTTACCCAAAGCCTTAATATTAGACGCACGGGCTGGAACCCACCTCTTTTCTTCCCATTTTAAAGATAGTTGTCGGGATTTTAAAGAAGCCGAGGAGATTTTAAAAAAAAATAAAGCTTATTATACTTATTTTTGGGCTTTATGTGGTCAAATTGGTATCCATTGGTCCCACGGTAAGTTTAGTCAGGCTTTAAGTTTATATGATTTTTTTCTACAGGAAACGACGAGATACTCACACAAAGAGTTCGGGTTACAAAAAATTATGCAAGTCGGCATATCAGAAATTTATTACGAAAGAGGTCACTTTGCAAAAGCTCGTTCACTTCAGAAGGAAGCACATTTTTATATACGTAGTTTTAGCAGTACTGACCCCAACATAGCCTATTATTTAGTTCCTGTACGAATACATTTTTTAGAGCAGAACTTTGTCAAAGCATTAGATTGTTTGCAGGAAGGAGAGCTTTGGGCTCGTGAACTAGGTTATTTGCGTTTTCAGCAGCAAATGCGCTTATTAAGAATTGAGCTACATATACAAAAAGGAGAAATTGCTCAAGCCCAGCATGTTCTTGAAAAGCACTCTTGGGATGAAGCCGAAGATTGGAGCGACGAAAAAGAAGATACTAATCTTGTCGTTGAAAACATCTTTGCTCGTCTGAGTTTATCTAGAATCCTCATGGCCCAAGGGCACTA
>JAUHYS010000121.1 GCA_030426445.1 bacterium | reverse complement strand
TCAGGCATTGAGTTTTTCTTGAGACGGGACAAGAAGTTTCCCTGGAAAAAGACAAACATGAGCGTTCTGTTCAGCTACATATTCCAAGACAATGGAATAGGTGACTCGGGTGATCCCGCTGGTCATACATTTATGCTTAGCCTGTATTTTACATATAAAAGCCCATACATTGACTTAAAAACTAAAAAGGATAACCAATGAAAACCATCACTCAATTCAAAGTAGCTTTTATCTTGCTGTTCTTATCTTGTTTCATCCAGACTGCAGTTTGGGCCAACTACGAATGGAATTGTAAAGTTACAAACGATTCACTAGACGAGTCAACTCCTTATAGCTTGGCAGCTGCCTTTGCGACCTTTAGTCATAGTGACCCTGATCTCAGGCAATGCCGTGAAAAAATAGAAGTCTTTCCTGTACAATCATTTAAGCTAGAAAATACCATCGGTCCATTCCAACCCAACGATGCAGATGAAAATACAGATGACTTTGGCCTTGTCTTAAAAGGCAACGTTGGTAATTCCAAATCAACTATCGACGGCCTCATGCTAGCTCCAGGTCAAGCCCTTCTTAAAATCAGGTCTCCCAATGTCAAATTAACAGGCTGGGAATTTAAAACGAAGCGTTGCCAGGATGCAATTATTATTGGGCAAGGTGGTAGTTTGGCTGAAATATCCGATATTAAAATCATTTCTACCAGCGGGGATAATCCCGATGAAGATGCTATTTGCAGTAAGTATGATGAAGACTGCGAAGACTGTCCAGCTCCGGATAACTGCCCCACAGTGGCCAATGCGGATCAAGCTAACTCAGACCCGGATCATTTAGGTGATGCTTGTGACAATTGTCCCAACGTTGAAAATCCCGGCCAAGAAAATAACTATGGAGGGCCACTCGGCGATCATTGCGAAGACTCCGATGAGGATGGAGTATTAGATTTTAAGGACAATTGCCCGGATGTGCCCAATCCAAGCCAAGAAAACAACTATGGAGGGCCACCCGGCGATTTTTGCGAAGATTCCGATGAGGATGGAGTATTAGATTTTGAGGACAATTGCCCCACTATTTATAACCCCATGCAAGGACCTTGCGAGGAAGGCCTCCCCGATAGCGATGGAGACTCAATAGATGATATTACGGATAATTGTCCTCATATTCCTAACCCTGACCAAGAAGATCAAGATGAGGATGGTATCGGAGACGTCTGCGACCCTTATAATAATGATCTCCCTTTGAATAACCCTCCACCTAAAGATTCTGATGAGGATGGTATCCCAGATTTTGATGACTATTGCCCATACGTTCCTGACGAAGAAAACCTAGACAGCGACGGAGATAGCATTGGAGATGTTTGTGATGTTTGTCCGCTCAATCCGGATCCAGGCATTCAAGATGAAGCCAATTGTGAGCCCCAACCTCCAGAGGACCCACCTGAGGACCCAGAAGGAGATGACCCTGAAGATGCTATAGATGAAGGAGAAGAGTCAAATCATGAGTCGGACCATAATGACCATAGCGAAATAAGTTATTCTTATTTTGAGTACGGATCAAGTGGCTGCCAATTAGCAAAAAACTCTAACATGAAACCTGAAGTAACTCTCTGGACTTTAAGTATAGGGTTACTTTCTTTAAAATTGTTTTACCGAAGGAAAAAATTATGACAAAAATTCGTTTTAAGCCTTATTTAGTACCGGACCTCCATAGTCATGAACACAAAATCCAGAAGCCTAAAGAACAGCACGACAAGGAAAACCATGAATTAAAAGAGCATCATGGTCAAGAAAGTCAGAGGGTGCAAAAAGGTCATGGTTATGGTAACCGTGATGAACATGATCATAATCATGAAGAGCACTCAAAACCCTTACCAAAATATTTTTATTGGGATGGAGCTTTAGGATTCGCTTACTCTAATCTCAATTCACATGGGCACTTTGGTCCGAAACTATTTTTGGGAGTTGGCAAGCAGTGGATCAAACACTCAGCAGGCTTTAAAGTAGGCACATCGCTGCACTACAGCTACTTAGCTTCTCACAAAAAAGAATTTAAAAGTGAATTTCACCAAGCTATTGTAACAGCTGATGTTGGCATTGCCAAACTTTGGAAAAAGGTAAGCCTAGCGTTTTACCTCAATTTTGGTCCACAAACACTGATTTCTAAATCAGTCTTGTTCCCCGGCAATTTTGCTCCAATCCCTTTTACCGGATTTGGAGTTCATCTCAACCTGATGGCCTGTCTTGAAGTTGGTAGACGACTGTCTGTCTCCTTTTGCCCTCAAGTCGGTTTAAATGCTTTACCCGTCCAGCATAACTCCAGATCATTACAAAGTAGAACCTGGGGAGGGATGATCCGAATTAGCGGACGTAAAGAGCTAAAAAAATAAAAAAAGTAATTTGCGAAGTTCAAATCAACTCAGCCTGGAGATCTGCTGCACTCTTTTTTTCAGACCTTTTAAAACCTCATTTTCAAACCAAGAGTTTTTAGCTAGCCAAATATTATTTCGAGGGGAAGGATGGACTAAAACAACTTTATTTTTTGTTAAATCACTTTGCTCTTTAATCAAAGCTGTTAGAGTGGAATATTTCCCAAAATGATAATCACATGAATATTTCCCAATGTATATTTCAAGTTTAATCTCTTGGAGGTACTGTTTGATTGAGTCTAGCCAAGTTGAAGCGCATTCAGGCCGAGGAGGAAGGTCACCACTTCGACCTTTCCCTGGATAACAAAATCCCATCGGAACCAAAGCAAATAAAGAAGGGTTATAGAATTGCTCACTCGTCACACCTAACCAATCTCGAAGTCTATCTCCGCTTTTATCATCCCAAGGAATTCCTGAATGATGTGCTTGTAAACCCGGAGCTTGGCCAATAATCAAGATTTTGGATTCTCTTGAAAATTGAAAAATAGGTTTTGGTTTGTAGGGTAAATATTTTTTACAAAGCGTACAATTTTTAATTTCTTGTTCTAATGAAATTCTCATTAATATTAAAAATAAATTGAGTTGTATTTTTACTCAGTTTTTTTAGATTTAGCTTCTATGAAAATTAAACTAATCTAAATCCGATCCAACTCCATGACTTTACTCCATGCTTTAACAAAATCCTGCACAAACTTGGCTTTGCCATCATCCGCAGCATAGACTTCTGCGACAGCTCGCAATTCGGCATGGGACCCAAAGATAAGATCCACGGGTGTGGCCGTCCATTTCAATTCTTTGCTCTCGCGATCATGGCCTTCGTAAAGACCTTCGGCTTGGGAGGATTTTTTCCATTCTGTTGACATGTCCAGTAAGTTGACAAAGAAATCGTTCGTCAAAGTGCCAGGAGTTTTTGTAAAAACGCCCTGTTGGGATTGTTGTACATTGGCATTAAGAGCCCTCATACCACCCACTAAAACCGTCATTTCTGGCACACTTAAAGTCAACATATCCGCTCGATCCACCAACATTTCTGTAGGTGAGCGTATATTATTCTTCGCATCAAAGTAATTGCGAAAGCCATCCGCTTTGGGCTCTAGATGAGCAAAAGAGCTTGCCTCCGTCTGCTCTTGAGAGGCATCGGTACGTCCAGGGCTAAAAGGAACCTGAATGCCTGTGTGCCCCGCATCACTTGCAGCTTTTTCAACGGCTGCCGCTCCTCCTAAAACAATCAGGTCAGCCAGCGAAACTTTTTTTCCATCTGTTTGAGCAAGGTTAAATTCATTTTGAATCGTCTCAAGACTTTTAAGCACTTTGTTAAGTTCTGCTGGGTTATTGACCTTCCAGTCCTTTTGGGGAGCAAGACGTAGCCGGCCTCCATTCGCCCCACCCCGTCCGTCAGTGCCACGGTAAGAAGAGGCCGCTGCCCAGGCCGTGCGCACCAGCTCTGGAACGGTCAAACCCGAATCCAAAATTTTCTTTTTAAGCGCGTTGATATCGTTGTATTCAACAAGTTTATAATCCAGCTCGGGAATCGGGTCTTGCCAGGCATAGGATTCTTTGGGAACCTGTGTGCCTAAATAACGTCTACGTGGCCCCATATCTCGATGTGTCAATTTAAACCAGGCCTTGGCAAAGGCCAGAGCAAAGGCATCGTGGTCATCGCGAAAACGCTCTGCGATTTTTTTATAGCTAGGATCAAATTTGAGAGCGAGGTCGGTTGTGTACATCATGGGAGCATGACGCTTATTTGCGTCATGGGCGTCAGGGACAAATTTGGCATCTTTATTTTCGGGAGTCCATTGGGTCCCGCCGCCCGGGCTTTTTGTTTGCACCCAATTATACTTGAAGAGGTTTTCTAGATATTGATTATTCCAAGCGGTCGGCTTGCCTGTCCAGGAGCCTTCTAAATTACTGGTATTGGTGTCCGGCCCTTTACCGCTGCCACATTTATTTTTCCAACCAAAGCCCTGTTCCTCTAAGCCTGCAGCTGCGGGTTCAGGGCCTAAACAATCAGGCTTGACGGCGCCATGAGATTTACCAAAGGTATGGCCACCTGCAATTAACGCCACGGTTTCTTCGTCGTTCATGGCCATGCGACCAAAAGTATCTCGAATGTCTTTGGCAGCCAAGAGCGGGTCGGGCTTGCCATCGGGCCCCTCGGGATTAACATAAATGAGTCCCATCTGTACCGCACCAAAGGGCTTTTTTAGTTCGCGTTTTCCATGATATCTCTTATTGTCCAACATTTTAGTTTCGGGCCCCCAGTAAACCAGATCGGCTTCCCAATCATCCTGACGTCCACCGGCAAAACCCAAAGTTTTAAAACCCATGTCTTCTAGAGCCACATTGCCTGTCAATATCATGAGGTCTGCCCAGGAAATTTTTTTGCCGTATTTTTTCTTCACGGGCCAAAGCAAACGCCGAGCCTTATCTAAATTGGCATTATCCGGCCAGCTATTGAGCGGTTCAAAGCGTTGTTGGCCGCCGCCAGCACCACCACGCCCATCAATCGTGCGATAGGTTCCAGCGCTATGCCAAGCCATGCGAATAAAAAAGGGACCGTAGTGTCCAAAGTCGGCTGGCCACCAATCTTGAGAGTCAGTGAGAACCTTTTTAATGTCCTCTTTAACCGCATTGAGATCGAGGCTTGAAAACTCTTTAGCGTAATCGAAATCCGATCCCATGGGATTTGACTTATTTGCATGCTGGCGGAGGGGTTGAAGATCGAGTTGATCAGGCCACCAAAATTGATTGGGTTTAGCTCGATTTTCTGGAAAGTCTTTTTTAGAAGAGTCGTCTTTTACATCATCGACTGGCTTTTCTGGTGGAGTCTCTACTGCAGCCTTTTCTTCGGGTTCTGTTTTTGTTTCTGAATCTGTACAGGACGCTTGTACAATTGCCAACACCATAGTGATGGCAAGACAAAACTTTGCTTTCAGCATAACGGTTCCCCTCTATTTTTTTTAAAGAAAGATTAATTTTAACAAAGAGTTAAGATACTATAGCAGATTAGAAAAAAGAGTCTACGATATTATAACAAGTTATAGCGATTAGGGTATTTTTTAAAAGAAAAATACTTCTTTATAAGAATCATATTTATTTATAATCTTTCATAATTAAATATGATTACTTATTAGAATAATGGAGTGGAATGCCATCAAAGTTTAACCATTTATTTTTTTTCTTAATAGAATTCATTTTCTGTTTTACTTCGTTTTTTTTTCTTCAAGCCGAAGAAAAAACCGCGCAGCGTTTTTGGATTTGTCCTGATCGCGTTAAACTCATCCATCACTCCGAAATTAAATTTACTAAAAACGAAAAAAACTTTCTTTGCGGCGACCCAAAGGTTGAAGCCTGGAGCCATCTACCGCTTGCCCAAGTGCAATACCATATGAAGACATTTCTGGAAGGCCGTGGATTTTTTCAACCTCGCCTTGAATTAGAAAAGCAAACTTTAAAAGTTTATCCAGGGCCCACTATCAACATCACTCAAGTCACTTTAACTGGAAACCCACCCGATTTCATTGACGTCACACGTCGATGGAAAACAATTGGGACTAAGCTCACACCAGGTTCTTTAAGTGCCTTAGAAGGCTGGGTAAAAGCCGAACTTCAGCGCAACGGCTATGCCTGCCCCACTTTAAAGTCGCGTGCAGATATCTTAACCGGAAAAGTAGAAATCCACGTTGACCCAGGTCCCCAGCAAAATATCTCTTCTATTTTACAGGAATCGGTTCCTGGTCTGGACACCGGTTCCTTGCGGCGTTACGATACCTTTCAGTTAGAGCTCCCTTTTAATAGCGATCTATTAACCCTGACCAGCCAGGAAATCGAAGAAGACGGCGTTTTGCAAAGCACCTTTTTTACCTGGAGATGCCAAGAAGACGGTGTCGAACTCTTACAGCGCACTCATCCGGGCAAACCCAAACAGATTCGCATTGGTTTTGGACTCGATACCCAAGAGTATGTCATTGTCCGCGGGGCCTGGAAACATAATCGCATCGGGCGTCATGGCAGTAATTTAAGTTTAAGTTGGTTTGCCTCCTATCGAGAGCAAGAAATCAAACTTGAAAGCGAATGGTATGCCTTTCCTCCTTTAAACCCCTGGTTTTTCAAACCTAGATTAA
>JAUHYS010000120.1 GCA_030426445.1 bacterium | reverse complement strand
TGGCGTTATTACGAGTTGTTGACAGACCGTCAATCTGAAGAAATTGTCACTATGGAAAAACAGGTCAGCGCAGGAGAACTGCACCCTAAAGTCGCCAAGGTCAACTTAGCCAAAGAAATCGTCGCTTGTTTTCATAGTCAAGAAGCTGCCGAAGAGGCGGCTCTGCAATTTGAAAAGTCTTTTAAGCTAAAACAAATTGAGGAACTCGAAGATGTTTTCATCGCTCACGATAGCCACGAATTACCCCTTTACCAAATCGTCAGAGAAGCGGGATTTGCCAGCACTGGCAACGAAGCCAAAGCAAAGATTAAAGCGGGGGCTATTTTAGTCGATGAGCAAACTGTTGAAGACCCCTTTGCTAAAATCAAAATCCCTCCCGAAGGTGTTTCTTTGCAAGGAAAAGTAAAAAAGAAACGAGTGAAGCGGCAGATTAAAATTAATTTAAGTTCTTAAAATGCAAAATATTGAATTAGCGTGTTTTAACTTTAATATCATGTTTTTTTGCGTAGGCAAGCCCAAGCTCTATTAGTTTGCTGTGGAGTTTGCTAAAATTCTCCCCGTGTGTTTTGTCAAACTCATCGATTGCAGCTTCAATTTCACTATTACTCTTTCCCTGATCTTTCATAGTAAAAATCTTGATATATTCGTTCTGATATTTTTCTAAAACAAACTCATAGAGTTCCTTTGATGTTGTAATCATCTCTTGAGTTTCTTTGGTGACAGGAAGTTCTAAAACTTTCTTTTGTTGTCCCTTTACAATCTCAATTGTATTTTGGAAGGTTTTTGCATAATCTGCTCGAGTGACTTGCTCTGTCTTCTTGGTATCATGATTAAATTTATAACCTGGAGCTAGATGAAGCCTCAACTCTTGCCCTCCAAATCGAGCGAATGTATTCGTATTTAATACTGCACGGTCAAAATAATCTTCGGGGCTTGTGCCTGAACACGCAGACATCGCTAATCCTAAGAAAATAAGGGTCATTTGTAGAAAAGTTAAATGTACTTTTGTATTCATCATTGTAAATTCTCTTTCTATATTTTTATTTTAATGACTGTTTGATGGAGCAATGTTTTCTTCTGTCTTAGTAGATTCATCTTGCGGTAAAAAGCTTTTGATTTTTTCTAAAAGTTCTTCACTGGTACGACGGGTAATGGCCATAAATTCAACATGTTTAAATAATATTTTTTGATTTTCGTCGATTAAAAAAACCGCGCGTTTGGGGTGGCCGGTGAAACTCATGACATCATATTTATGGGTGATGCGAGTGTCGTAATCGTTGAGCAAAGGAAAGTTAAACTCTTGTTTTTTGGCAAACTCAGATTGTTTTTCGTGGTTACTGATACTAATGCCGACGACTTGGACACTTAAACCTTTAAACTCTTCGAGATGATCGCGATAATCACAAAGTTGGGCGGTACATACTGGGGTATTGTCAGCGGGATAAAAGGCCAGCAAAACTTTGCCTTTTTTGACTTGAGAAGATAAAATAAAACGCTGTTGTTGATTATCTAATGCATTAAAGTCTGGGGCTTTTTCTCCAATTTCTGGCATGGTATAAGATCCTTATTTTTTAGTTTTAATTAAATTTTGAAAACTTTCTTCCTAGCCAAATTTAAATTAAAGGTCAAACCTTCCTTGCATGCGCAAGCTTAAAAAACTTTTTAATGAAGTAGCCGCCGTTCTTAAAAAAGGGTTGAACTGTTTTTCTTCTCCCAAAGTAGACTGGGGCTTTTCGGCATAATTATGACCAGGCCATAAGCAGGTATCGTCTTTCATGCGCATAATTTTTTGAGTTAAGGTATAATACATGGCTTCGGCATCCCCACCAGGTAAATCGCAGCGTCCACAGCCTTCGATAAATAAAGTATCTCCGCTGATGAGGTGTTGGTTGTTAATGTAAAGACATTGACTTCCCGGGGTATGCCCTGGAGTATGGACGAATTGAATTTGTGTTTCACCGACCTGTATTTTACTATCCGAATCGGTTTTAATGAGATTCGCTTGAGGGACTTTGACAAATTCGGCATCGTGTTGATTGATATAAACTTTGGCGTCGGTTCTTTTTAAAAACTCTTCGATGCCATTGGTATGATCGTAATGGTGATGGCTAACCAGGGCTGCAATGATTTCCATCTCATCTTTTTGGGCTTCTTTAAAAATCGTATCTACTTGCCAGGCAGGATCCACTATAATCGCTTTTTTCTCGACTTTATCGCCAATGAGATATACAAAATTCTCCATGGGGCCAATTTCGAGTTGTTTCAGGTATAAATTTCTGTTTTCTAGTTTTGACATTGGCTGAGACCTCAGTTAGGTTTTACTTCTAAATAAATTTATAGCACTGCACTTTATCCGAGGTCAAAGATTTAAAATAATGCACTCACTCATTACAAAGATAGACGGGTCTGTATTATGGGGTGGTTCAATAAAACTTACAAAACCATTAAGATTGAAAAAAAAGAAAACTATATTATATTTAGTCTCAATCGGCCAAAAGTTTTTAATCGTATTAATTTACAAATGATAACTGAACTTGCGGCTGCTTTAAAGGATGCTCAAGAACAAAAAATCCGAGGGGCCATTTTAACGGGTTTAGGGAGTGATTTTTCTTTAGGGCTGGACTTTGAAGAAATCGAAACTCAACTACAAGACCCCACAGCTTATTTTCAAAAACTTTATGAGCCTCTCACACAAGTCCTTTTAACGATTCGTAGCATGCCGGCTCCCTTTATAGCCGTGGTTCGAGGCCGTGTTCAAGGCTTGGGTTTAAGCCTAGCACTTTGCTGTGATTTTATTTTATCTGAAGTCGAAACTGTTTTTAGTTCACCTAATATCAACCTAGGCATGATACCGCTTGGGGGGCTGCACTATTTTTTGGACCGTCTCATTGGTCCACAAAAAAGTCATGAAGTCCTCTTTACGGGAAAGCTCATTGGAGCGCGTCAAGCGATGGAAATGGGTATGATCAGTGGTCTTATCGACGAGACTCAACTCTTACAAGAAGCCAAAAATTTGGCGATTTATTTTTCCAATGGACCGACACAAGCTATTGGCCACTCCAAAAGACTCATCGAAGTTTCCCTAACTCGAACACTCAAAGAGCATTTAGAAGAAGAAAAAAAGGCTTGTCTAGAACTCGTTTTAACCAAGGATTTTAAAGAAGGCATTCATTCTTTGATCAGCGAAGACACCAAATCAGGTTTTAGTGGAGAGTAGTTGACTTTATTGGCCTTGCAAGGTTATTGCCTTTGTCCATGAATACAAATACCGAAAACAATACATTAATCAAGGTTGCTCATAGTCCCGATAGCGATGATGCTTTTATGTTTTATGCCTTGGCAAACGATAAAATCGATACTCAGGGATATCAATTTGAGCATACACTTTCTGACATCGAAACCTTAAATCAAAAGGCTTTGGAGGGTATTTACGAAGTCTCTGCGATTTCTTTCCATGCCTTTCCAAAGATTTCTGACCGTTATATGTTGCTTTCGAGTGGAACTTCCATGGGAGATGGTTATGGCCCCATGTTGGTTGCAAAAGAGAATTATTCTTTAGACGAAATCCCTCAAAAGACCATTGCGATTCCAGGCCTGATGACCAGTGCTTACTTAACCTTACAAATGTACCAGCCTAATCTTAAAACCAAAGTCATTCCTTTTAATAAAATTTTAGCAGCGATTGAATCCGGCGAAGTCGATATGGGGCTCATTATTCACGAGGGGCAACTGACTTATGCCGCCGAAGGTTTTCATAAAATTTTAGATCTTGGAGTATGGTGGCAGGAAAAAACGGGTGGCTTACCATTGCCTTTAGGAGGCAATGTGATACGGCGTGATTTAGGTCTTGAGCACTGTCAAAGGGTCTCAAAAATCATCAAAGAAGGCATTGTTTATTCTTTAGAACACCGTAAAGAGGCTCTAGATTATGCTTTGCAATTTGCCCGTGGAATGGAAACTAGCTTAGCCGATCGCTTTGTAGGCATGTACGTCAATGAGTTAACCGTTGATTACGGAGAGCGCGGCAAAAAAGCTCTACATTGTTTTTATGATGAAGCGATTACAAAAGGTTTACTTAAAGAAAAACCTCCCTTAGAATTTGTTTAAATAATCCTTGCTCTCTATGTAAAAGAATTTAAAATACAGAATATATAAGTTTTCACTTAAAAGTAGTGGCCACAAACCACGAAAGGAGATTGCCTAAAATGGCCGATAAAGAAAATAAACTACCCGAACAACCTGAAGGTAAATACTACGTTGACGATCAGTGCATCGATTGTAATTTATGCCGTGAAACGGCGCCCGATAACTTCAAACGGGACGATGACAATGGTTGGTCTTATGTTTATAAACAACCCGCGGGTGAAGACGAAGAAAAACTCTGTGCAGAAGCCTTAGAAGCTTGCCCTGTTGAGGCCATCGGTAGTGACGGTTAAGCTAAAATCCTTAGATGCCCAGCTTAATCTACCCATTGATCAAGTAGGATCTTAACTTCGCTTTGGCCTCGCTTGATTTCTTTTTGAGGTGTTTTTCCTAAAATATCCCCTTTCTGAGTCGGGTTGGCGTTACCGTCCTTATCCAAACGGGCTGTCACGATTAAGTTTTTGGGAATTTCTGTTCCAGAAATCATTAAATCATTTTCATCTAAGGTAAACTCAAGCGGAAAAACAAAGGGTGGCATCATTTTTTTTACCGCCACCATGCCTCCACCCGGAGCCCTTGCCATAACAAAGAGTACACTTAAAGGGTCGACTTTCTTTTTTAAACCCTGCTGGATTTCGATGCTTCCAGAAATAATAAACGTTTTTTTGGAAGAACCCTCCAGGTTACCCGAGTTTTGCTGACAAGCCAAAGCAAGGATGAAACCAAGTACTAAAAACAGAGATCTTTTTTTTCGTTTGAATAGGGTGTGCATATTTTGTTTCCTATCTAATCATTTTTTAATATCCATTAACTCATGTCTTTACAAGATGCTATCAAAACTAAACTATTTGAGCTGGGTTTTTGTCTCGTCCACTTTACGCAAGCGCCTTTAGCCTCTAAAACTACCGAGTTTTTTAAAGATTGGTTACAAAAACAATATCACGGAGAAATGAAATACCTGGAAAATCGCTGCAACGAAAGAATCGATCCCAAGCAATTATTAGCTTCTTTAAAAAGTGTGATTATGGTCGCCTATCCCTATGATAACGGCTTAGAAAACAGCTCTCAAAAAAATCAAGCCAATATTTCCCGATATGCCTGGGGAGCAGACTACCATGAAGTCCTCCGCGAAAAACTCCAAGACTTCCAGACTTGGCTATCCACTCAGGCAAAAAATTCCGAGTGCTATCTATCTGTCGATAGCAGTCCGGTTTTAGAGAAATCGTGGGCGCAAAAAGCAGGGCTTGGATGGATGGGAAAACATACCAATATGATTCACCCCAAGCAGGGTTCTTATTTTTTTCTGGGAAGTGTATTCACCAACCTTGAGTTAAAAGCAGATAAGCCTATCCAGGATCACTGTGGTTCCTGCCAGGCCTGCATCGATGTTTGTCCCACCCAAGCCATTATTGCCCCTTATGTTTTAGATGCTAGGCGTTGTATTTCTTATTTAACGATTGAACTCAAAGGTCCGATTCCTCTTCACTTTAGGCCTCTGATTGGTAACCATGTCTTTGGTTGCGATGACTGCCAGGAAGTCTGCCCATGGAATCGCTTTAGTCAAAAGACTCACGAACAAGCCTTCTTTCCTCAAGCTCATATTTATTCCCAACCCTTGTCAGAATTGATTCAAATTAAAAAAAGTGAGTTTAAAAGGCTTTTTTCTAACAGCGCTATTTTGCGGGCCAAGTGGAAGGGTTTGATGCGCAATGTTTTGGTCGCCATCGGGAATACCGGAGACAAAAACTTGCTTCCATTGGTTGAAGAAAAACTTGCTTGCGAAGAAGCCCTCGTTAGAGGGCATGCAGTCTGGGCCTATGGTCAATTATTAGGTAAAGCGGCTTATTCTAGGTTGCTGAGTTTGAAAGAACAGGAAGACGATTCCTTTGTTTTAGAAGAACTTAATGAATTTTTTGAAAAGATTCTTTAGGGGTAAATTATTATTTACCCAACTATTGCAAACTAGTTTCAGTATTATTTTCGAGTTTATCCGTAGAGTCTTCATCCATAAGAATAAAATACTCACCTTGACCCAATAAGCCCATTTGTTCTCGAGCCAGGTACTGAATATAGCGCTTGTCTTGGAGGCGATTGACTTCGGCTCTTAAACTTTCATGCTCATCCAAAAGGTTATTGACTTCTGACTGTAAACTTTGATGAAGGGATTGTAAGCGAAAAAGGTCAACGACGCCCCCTTCACCAAAAAGTCCAAAGGCTCCAAAAAGTAGTAAAATGCCCAAACTTCCCCATACAATCCAATTTTTAAAGGCATTCTTAAAAAATCTTTGGCGACGTCGCTTTTTTGGGCTTTGTTTTTTAGACATTTGCTTTCATTTTTTTAAATAAGCGTTTTTTACTTTAATTATTTTATGTAGTTTTTGTCACTCTAAATATATTTTATT
>JAUHYS010000119.1 GCA_030426445.1 bacterium | reverse complement strand
CATTGATAGCAACTTTGACATTACCATCTGTTGCATTTTTGAAACCTACCGGAGTCGAAAGTCCACTTGCCATTTCTCGATGAGTTTGCGACTCGGTCGTGCGTGCCCCAATAGCTGTCCAAGAAATAAGGTCAGAGATGTATTGTGGGATAACGGGATCTAAGGCCTCAGTCGCAGTTGGAAGCCCCATTTCATTAAGGTCGACTAAAAGCTTACGTGCAATTTTAATCCCAGACTGTATATCAAAAGAGTCATCCATATGCGGGTCATTGATGAGACCTTTCCAACCTACGGTGGTTCGAGGTTTTTCAAAATAGACCCTCATCACCAGGACTATTTTACTGGAAACTTTATCTGAGAGTTTTTTGAGGTGTTCTGCATATTCTTTGGCGGCTTGAATATCATGAATTGAACAAGGTCCAACAACAATGAAAATTCTTTTGTCTTGGCCGTCGAGGATTTGCTCAATACTTTTCCTAGTTTCCAAAACGATTTGTGAGGCAGCACCACTTACAGGGAATTCTTGGCGAATTTCTTCGGGAGTGGGAAGTAAATGATGAGACTCTACGTTGATATTATTGATCAATTTTTGATTATCCATAAGCTTTCTTTATTAAGTTGAGTTAAATTTCTATCGATATTGT
Source organism: bacterium (assembly GCA_030426445.1). Classification (GTDB taxonomy): domain Bacteria; phylum UBA10199; class UBA10199; order DSSB01; family DSSB01; genus JACKPJ01. The sequence goes on along the minus strand of JAUHYS010000119.1, from coordinate 5,902 downwards.
CCTATACTTTCGTTACTTTAGCCGTTCTAAGGGCTTTTTTAAAGAGATTTTTGAAGAGTATGGTTGGAATAATATGTACTTCTTAACTTATCCCGCTTTTTTTTGTCGAGGACGAGTTTTAGTTTGATTCAAACTTTTTGTCTTCAATGGGTTCAATCTTTGAAGAAACTCCTCAGTAAGAGCTCGATAATGTTTAGCGCCTGAACTGGAAGGAAATTTTTCAAAAACCGGAAGCCCCGCTAATTGAGCCTTATTAAGAGCGGTATTGACTGCAATTTGACTCTTAAATACTTTTTTACCAAAATGTTTTTGGATATGAGTATAAATAACTTGATTCATACTAGTATTGCGTCGGTCTACTCGAGTAAAAAGAACACCCAAAACTTCTAGACCTGGGTTGAGGCGTTCGTTGACGAGCTCCAGGGTTTCAACAAGGTCAGTGACACCTTCGAAAGCGAGAACACTCATTTCGCATGGAATAATACAGTACTCAGAGCAAACTAAGGCATTAAGTGTCAGGTTTCCTAAATTGGGCGGACAATCAAAGAGGATAAAATCATAGTGACTGATTGCGGTTTCGATGACTTGGCTTAAAATGAATTCTTTTCCAATTTTAGCTGCGAGTAGACTTTCGGTTTCGTTTAAATTTTTGTCTCCAGGAGTAAGGTGTAAGTTTTCCCATGAACTAGCAATGACCGCATCAAAAATATTTCCCTTTTTGGTAGTTAACACAGACGAAAGTGGAGTATATTGAATACCTTCAGGAATGAGCGAGCCCAAAGCTTTTTCCACATGCCCTTGGGGGTCTAAGTCCACTAATAGCACTTTTTTATTGTAGAGTTTAGCGAGTGTAGCTCCCAGGTTAGTGGCTGTTGTCGTTTTACCTACCCCCCCTTTTTGAGAGCAAACACTAATTAACTTTGCACAATGTGACCCTTTTGCAAAAGAGGATTGAACATTCATAGTTTCAGAATGGAGGAGCTCTTTTAATTTATCGGTAAGTCTTGACATTTTACCTCGCTTTAGCCTCTGATAGCTTGAAAAGGTACTTTTTCTAATTTAACAGGTTAAGAAAAATTAGTTCAGATTGCAAGGCCTTTGTGATCCAATTATTAAAGAATAAATCTATGGCTGGAATATATCATCATACTCCCTTTTGTTTAAGTAAATGTCACTATTGTGACTTTTACTCACTAGCATGGAAAGAAAAAACCATTCCTCAACAAGAGCTTACTCATGCACTTTCAAAGGAGATACATTTTTGGCAAAGTATTTTATTAGAAAAGCTTAAAGCAGACACTCTTTTTTTTGGCGGAGGGACTCCTTCACTTTTAGATCCTGAATATGTAGAAAAAATATTAGAACAAGTACATAAACTGACTGAAGAGAGCTTTCAAGAAAGTACACTTGAGGTTAATCCCAAGACAGCAGACTTGGATAAGCTAAAAAGTTATCGAAGTTTGGGTGTGAACCGTATTTCAATGGGAGTACAAAGCTTAGACAATGGCCTTTTAGATCGCTTGGGCAGAGCCCATGATGCACAGGAGGCTTTGCAGAGTTTAGAGTTTATTTTTGCTGCAGGCTTTTCAAAAGTAAACGTGGATGTCATGTATGGTTTGCCAGGGCAAACTTTAAGGCAGTTGCAAACTACTTTAGAAAAATTACAAAAATTTTCTCTAAAACACCTTTCAGCTTATCAGTTAATTATTGAAGAACAGACTCCCTTTTATCAATGGCATCAGCAAGGTAGATTGGATTTGCCAAAGGATGATATTGTTGAAGACATGGAAAAAGCGATTACAAACTTTGCATCATCAAAAGACATGAAAAAATATGAGGTCAGTAATTATGCCTGTGACGGTCACGACTCAAAACATAATCAGCATTATTGGAATTATGACAGTTTTATTGGGTTGGGACCAGGTGCCGTTTCTTTTTTGAAATTAGAAGAATTAAAAAAAGATGCTTTGCCTATGTCTTTGCAAGAAAAATGGGACCAGGTGCAAAGTTCAAAAGTTTATGGCCTGCGTTTAACCAATAAACGTGATCTAAAAGCTTATCATAAATATGCAGGTTCTTGGGAAGCACTTACTACAGAGTTTATTTCAGAAGATATGGCTGAATCCGAATTTATGATGATGGGTTTAAGAAAAAAAACGGGAATTTTACTAAGTGATTTTGAGAAAAAATTTTCTAAACCTTTCCCCGAACACTTAAGGCAAAACGTAGAAAAAGAAGTTAGAAGAGGCTATATGATTTTACATGAAAGCGGTTTTGCTTTGACGCCAAAAGGTCAACAGTTTGCTAACGAAGTCATCGCAGGTTTTTTAGTTTAAATCATAACCTATGAAGAGTTTTTTATGTTAAAAGCATTCATCCTTTTTTTTAGTTTTGTTTATGGCAAAAAGCGCCATTCGATTCCTTTTGCTCATTGGTCAAATTATTTGCTTTCATCTAACTTTATATTGGGTGCTTTTTTATGGACCGTTATTAACTTACTTGCCCTAACAAATTTGTTTTACATGGATTATATAAAACAAATTTTTTTGTTAGCTCCTTTGATTATGGTTCCCATGGCTTTAACAGCCTTCGAATTTAGAAATGTTAAAAAATGGGTTAAAGAGTTGTGGAAGCAATTACTGTGGTGGCAAGGTCCTGCTGCATGGATGGTTGCTTTAAGTTTCTTTTTTTCTCAGGGAACTTTAATTGCTTTTTTGCTTGTTCTACCATGGTTGCTTTGGACGGGTTTGTTAGCCTTACTTGGGCTTTACCGTCTACGCCATCTTGGTTTTAGAATGCCAGCAGAATGGGCGATAAATGTAAGTTTAGTTTATATTTTTTTTGGAGCACTTTGGTTAACGGCTTCCAGGCTAGCTTTGCAGCCTATGGGGTTTGGAGATGTAATTGTCTTATTAACCGCTATGCACTTTCATTTTGCAGGGTTTTCAACAGCCATTATCCTCGGGATCATTGGACGTATTTTACTTCAACAAAAAACAAAAACTTTATTTCATAAACTTTATCCCTATTTGGTGTTTGCAGTCTTGATGGGCATGCCGCTTGTGGCCATAGGGATTACAATACAAGGACTCATTGAATGGATTAATGTTTGTATTTTTGCATCGAGTCTTTTAGTGATGGCTTTTTTTATCTTAAAAGTATGTGTTCCATCAGCATTAGACCTTTCGATACGCATGCTTTGGCGTATAAGTGCTTATAGTGTTTTTGTGGGAATGGTCTTAGCTTTAGTCTATGCTTGGGGAATTTGGACAAAGAAGCCGCTTCTTTTAATACCTGATATGGTTTTGACACATGGCTTTATTAATTCAATGGGTTTTGTAGGTTCAGCTCTATTAGCTTTTTATTTTCAAAAAATGAAAAACCACATTTCTGCATTAAAAAAAGAAATCGCTTCTTAAATGGAAAAAGAAAAACAAAATTTTCAACCCCGCTCGGGTCTTAAATTGCGTACTCGCTTTATGTTGATTTTTGTGACTGTGGTGGGTGTGGGGTTTTACTTTTTGGTGGGTTATATTTTAGACAATTTACGGCTGAGGTATTTAGAATCAGTTGAAGAAGTTTTAGTCGATCAGGCCAATATTTTAGCTTCTATTTTACAGTCAGAGATGACAGATGAACGCATTCCTGTCGAAAATTTTCGCATTGCTTTTGAGTATGCAGCCAGTCGGAGTTTTAGTAGCCAAATCTATAAATTTACCAAAACCAATGTCGATCAAATGATTTATATTACCGACGCCAAAGGTAGAGTGATTTTTGATTCCAACCGAGGTTTAGAAGAAGGCAAGGATTACTCCCAGTGGAGAGACGTTGCTTACACTTTGCGTGGCCAATATGGCGCGCGCAGTACGCGTTTAGACCCCAAGGACCCTAATACTTCTGTTTTGTATATTGCAGCTCCTATCTATTGGAAAGACAAAATTGTGGGTGTTGTGACGGTGAGTAAACCGACACGAAATATTAATTTATTTATTGAATCCGCTCGTCCCCAAATCTTAATCGCAGGGGGGGTAGTGGGGCTTTCCGTTATTTTTCTCGGCATAGCCCTTTCAACTTGGGTGACCTATCCCATTCAGCGTTTGACCCGTTATGCACGTGCCGTGCGCGATGGTAAACCGGTTCAGTTGCCTTATTTGGGAGGAAGTGAAATGGGGGAAATGGGAGCTGCTTTTGAAGAAATGCGAGAAGCGCTGGAAGGTAAAAAATATATCGAGCAGTATATCCAGCATTTAACCCATGAGCTCAAAAGCCCACTCTCCGCTATTGCCGGTGCAGCTGAAATTTTAGAAGAGGAAATGCCCGTAGAAAAACGAGAACGCTTTGTTAAAAATATTCAAAACGAATCTCAGAGAATGCGTGAGCTAGTTGAACGTATGTTAAAACTGTCTGCTTTAGAAGTCAGAAGAGGGCTTCAACAAGTTGAAGAGATTAATTTTGAACTAACATTAGATCGAGCCCTAAACAGTTTAGATATTGTTATTAAAGAAAAAAAACTTTCTATTCAAAAGGAATTAGAAACAGCTCTGACATTTTTTGGTGAAAGATTTTTAATTGAACAGGTTATGATTAATATTTTACAAAATGCCATTGAGTTTAGTCCGGTTGGGGGATATATTTACTGTGAAGCAAAGTATGAAGAGCAAAAAATAAAAATACAAATTAAAGATGAAGGTCCGGGCGTTCCTGACTATGCTCTCGAGCGTGTTTTTGAAAAATTTTATTCTTTACCTCGTCCCAGCTCCGGAAGAAAAAGTACTGGATTGGGACTTAGTTTTACTCGTGAAGTGATTCGTTTGCATAATGGAGAAATTAAAATAGAAAACTTAAGACCCGTTGGAACACTTGTCACTATTAGCTTACCCATTTCAAGCTAAGAAATTTTTTTCAACATTCATTTTTTTCAATATAGATATGATTTTTCCTTTACTCAAATCCCTCAATAACCTTGCTTTGTCCCCCATTATTTTAGTGATGGGTCCAGACCCATGGCTTCGCCAAAAAATCTGTCAGACACTCGTTGAAAAAGCATTGGGTTCTGCAATGAAGGAAATGAATTTTAGTCAATTTGATGCGAAAACAGAGGGTATTTTGAAAGCCATGCAAGCTTGTGGTGAGTTTCCTTGTTTTGCAGAGAAAAGAGTCGTTTATATAAAAAGTTTGGAAAAGCTTGCCAAGAACGAGGTCGAATCTTTTAAGGATTATTTAAAAAACCCCCATGAAACGACTCTATTTTTATTGGAAGCCGAAAAACTCGATGGTCGATTAGATTGGTCCAAACTTTTAAAAAAGCATGCGAATATTCTACAATTCGATGCGTTAAGTAGAGCAGATTGTGTGCAGTGGGTAAGATTATGTTTTAAAAGAGAGAATCAACTTTATGAAGAGCATGTTCCTGAGCTTGTTGTCGATCTGATCGGAAATGAGTTTGGTAGTTTGCAAAATACTGTTAAGCAACTTTGTCTTTATGTCGGAGAAAAAGAAAAAGTCGGGGTTGAAGATTGTGAAAAACTTTTATTAAAAGTTTCAGAGGAAAATATTTTTGAGGTAATAGAGGCCGTTTTCTCAAAACGTCTCGATCAATTACACCGCTCACTTAGGGCCTTGTTGGACTCAGGCGAAGTACCATTAAAGATTTTAGCCCTGGCATATCGCCATTTATCGATTTTACTGGAAATAAAATTTTCTAAGAGTTCTGAGTCAAGTCGATTACCAGCATGGTTGCAAAAAAAGTATCAAGCTCAAGTTTTACAATTTAATCGACAGCTTAAACCTGATTTACTCAAACCTATTACTCAGGCAGATTATCAGCTTAAAAGCTCTCCTATCTCAGATAAGTTGATCTTACAGCATGCCTTTGAAGAGCTGCAGGTTTTGCTAAAAGCTG
>JAUHYS010000118.1 GCA_030426445.1 bacterium | reverse complement strand
TCACTAAGTATTTTTTCGAACATAGCATCTTTTTTATGGAAATTCCGAATGCAGGGCTTCTAAAAATTGGGTCTTGGTGATTTGATGATTTTTGAAAGATTTAATCAGCTCTAGCATGCGCATTTGCTGCGCTTGGGTTTGCAGGCTGTGAATTTTTTGCTGTAAAAGGGCTTTTTCTGTAGGATTAAGCCCTCCCTGTTTTGCAATACCTTTGACTCCGGGAATCCGAATCTCTGGCTTTTCTGCAATTGCAGAGCGCAGCAGGCTATATTGCCGAACCTGCCCTTGTTGCGTCATAAAATCTAATTGCACCGGTGTACCGACGGGGCCACGGATCATGCCAGCAATTTGTTCCAAACTCATTCCCGTCACATTTTGACCATCGACACTGACCAAACGGTAACTGCGACGAATTTTTGCCTTATCTGCAGGAGACTTATAACGTACCGAATAAACCACCACCTGCCCTGAACCCGGCGGGTAATAATCGAGCAAAAGGCCTACACCTCCAAATTGATTGGCATGCACAGGGCTTGAAAAAATCGCTATTAGGCCCAAGAAAACTAAAAGAATATTTAGACGGAGTAAATTTTTATGTTTTAACTTTTTCATCACCATTTTTTAGCTAAGGGGTATTTTTTTAAAATAGGTGTTGCGAAGCCCCTTGACGCAACGAGAAAGTTCTGCAAGATTATAGTCCGATTTAAAAAAGACTTATAAAGAACTGCAAGCAAAGCCACTGTTCAGCAAACTTAAATAAATAACGCTTAACAGCCCTATTTAGTTTTTTAGCTAACAGACAATAAAGAATTAATAAATCTTCTTTCCTAGCCAATACTTGCAGAAATTTCAAAGGATTTCAAGCCCATGACAGAAATTAAAGAAGGATTAAAAGGCGTCGTTATTGCCCAAAGTAACATATGTTTTATTGATGGAGCCAAGGGGGAACTCGTTTATTCGGGAATCAACATCCATGAACTCGCCGAGCAGGCTCAATTTGAAGAAGTGATTTTTTTATTACTTCACCAGCGATTGCCTAAACAGAGTGAATTATCCGAACTCAAATCCTTTTTAGCCGAAAATAGTACCCTACCAGGGGCTGTGTTAGAAATTTTACGACAACTCCCTAAAGACATGGAGCCCATGGCCAGTCTAAGAACCGCTGTTTCGACCCTTTCTGCTTTTGATCCAAACCTGGATAATACTGAGCTCAACACTCAACAACAACGTATTCTTAAACTATGTGCTCAAATTCCCAGCATTGTAGCTGCAATCGAAAGAATTCGGCAAGGCAAAGAAGTGATAGCTCCGGACCCCAAACTGAGCCTGGCAGCCAATTTTTTATATATGTTAAGGGGAGAAAAACCCGATGAGATTGCCGTTCGTGCCATGGATGTTGCCTTAATTTTGCATGCCGATCATGGCTTTAATGCCTCAACCTTTGCTGCCCGAGTCACCACCAGCACATTATCCGACGTTTATAGTGCAGTGACTAGCGCCATTGGAACTTTAAAAGGCCCGCTGCATGGTGGTGCCAACCAACAGGTCATGCAAATGCTGCTCAAAATCGGCGATCAAGACCCTGTCGATTTCATCAAAAAGGCCTTAGCCAATAAAGGCAAGATTATGGGTTTTGGACACCGTGTGTATCGCACCGAGGACCCCCGTGCCACTCACTTACGCCGCATGAGTCAACAGCTCTGCGAATCTACGGGCCAGCAAAAATTTTTCGAAATGTCTCAAAAAATCGAACAATTTATGAATAACGAAAAAAAGATCAACGCCAATGTCGATTTTTATTCTGCTACGGTTTACTACTCATTGGGGATTCCGGCGGACCTTTACACTTTACTCTTTGCCATGAGTCGTATTTCCGGTTGGGGGGCCCACATCCTCGAACAATATAAAAATAATAGTCTCATCCGACCTCGAGCCGAATACATCGGCCCTCGCGATCAACACTACATTCCTATTGCTCAAAGATAGTTGTAAAAGTTTTTGGTCATGGCAAAATCTCAAAGGAAAATCGAAAACGCGGCCTTGCTTTTTAGACCCTTTGTCCGCTTTGCTCAATTAGAGACCAGTGGCGGAATTTTACTCATCATTGCCACCTTACTTGCCCTGTTTTGGGCCAACTCACCTTGGGCGCATTATTACGATGCCCTCTGGCATACTAAAATTGGCATCGAAATCAATCATCACTATGGCTTAACCGAGTCTTTACTGCATTGGGTCAATGATGGCCTAATGGCGGTGTTTTTCTTTGTAGTAGGTTTAGAAATTAAGCGTGAGATCCTGGTGGGAGAACTTGCCACCCCGAAAAAAGCTTTATTACCCATTGCAGGGGCTCTCGGTGGAATGCTGGTTCCAGCCTTGATTTATGTTTTTTTTAATTGGAAGCTTCCCAGCGCCCATGGCTGGGGAATCCCCATGGCGACGGACATTGCCTTTGCATTGGGAGTGCTGACTTTGTTGGGGCCCCGAGTCCCCATTGGTCTCAAAGTTTTTTTAACAGCTCTAGCTATTGTCGATGACTTGGGTGCGGTTCTGGTGATTGCCATTTTTTACCCTTCTAATATCGTCCTCTTAGATTTGTATTTCGGAGCAGGGGCTTTAATTTTACTGATGTTTCTTAATCGAATGGGCGTGCGTAACCCCTTGATTTATGCCATTTTTGGAATCGGTGGACTTTGGCTGGCCTTTTTATTTTCTGGAGTCCATGCTACGATTGCTGGGGTCCTGGCCGCCTTTACCATTCCGGCACGCACCCGGCTCGATGCTAAAGATTTTCTCAAACGCGGTAAAGAAGCTTTGGAGCGCTTTGGCAAAGTAGCCACACAAAACCCAAAATCGTTACCCAACGATGAAAGTTTAGCCGAAATCGACGAGCTATCTGTTGCCTGTAATAATGTCCAGGCCCCTCTGCAAAGCCTGGAACATGCCCTGCAACCTTGGGTGGTGTATTTTATTTTACCTATTTTTGCTTTAGCTAACGCCGGAGTCAAAATCGACACCACTGTTTTAAGTGATTTACTCAGCCCTGTGAGTATAGGTATCTTTATGGGTTTGGTTTTTGGCAAACAGCTGGGCATCTTTAGTTTTGCCTGGCTAATGGTCAAACTCAAACTCGCTGACCTGCCCAAAGGGGCTACCTGGTTTCAATTATACGGGGTTTCCATTTTAGGGGGAATTGGGTTTACCATGTCTTTATTTGTCACCAACTTGGCCTTTCGTGGTGCCGAACATCTTCCCCTGGCAAAATTAACTATTTTAATCAGCTCTCTCTTTGCTGGTCTTTTGGGCTACCTGGTGCTCACTTTGAAGGCTTCAAAAACAGAAAAGAAATCCCAACTCGTTTGAACCCTAAAAGATTAAATGAATAACCCTTTCCAAAAAAAGCCTATTTGAGTAAAATAGGGGTATATGAAAAAATTATTGATAAGCCTGTTTATGGCATTAATGGTACCTGTTGTTTTAACACCGCTTGTAATCAACCAAGCCCATGCGGACCAACCCCCACCTCCCAATGCTTTTCACCCTTATCACCCGGGGCAATTGCAGGTACCCCCTCCGGCAAGTGGGCATTACCCAGGGCCCAATGGCGTGCATATCGACCCGAGACATCGCCCTTATCCTCCTAATGCTTATCCCCCTAATTATTACGGCGATCCTTACTATTACCCTTATCCGGACCCTTACTATTATAACCAACCTTACCGTAGCCCGGATGGAAGCACGATTTATTTGCCGGAGTAGTCTGTTAATGATGGTAATAATGAAGACTTGGACTCAAAGAGCTCTTTAATCATGCGCTCAACCGCATTTTAGTCAAGACTTTTTTGCAATGATGTCATCGTTTGCCCCAATGGGAGTTCCCGCCTTAAGGAGACTTCATTCAGTGATTTTTTTATCAAAATACGCATATTTTGTTAAAAATACTTATCAAAATACGCATATTTTGCTAAAGTCACCCTATGATACACCGGAAAATAAGCGAAAAACTAAAAAGCCGTTTAATGGAAACAACGGGACAAAGCTCTGTCTTACTAGTGGAGGGCGCCAGACAGGTAGGTAAGACCACCCTCATTCGCCAAGTCTTGGCGGAGTTAGCGCAGGATTTTATCGAAATCAACCTTGAGGAAGACCCCAACTTAGTGGCCCAAATTCAGGCCTGTAAAAATTTTTCCGAATGGACAGACTTATTACAGATTGAATGCAACTTTAAACCCAATCGTGGAAAGATTCTTTTCATAGACGAAGCTCAAGAGAGCTCCCAATTGGGAAAATTCGTTCGTTTTATGAAGGAAAAATGGCCAGAGACGCAAACCGTCCTCTCGGGCTCCAGTATGCAACGGCTTTTTCGCTCGGATACACGTTATCCGGTGGGTCGGGTAGAGCATTGGGTGGTCGCCCCTTTTAGTTTTGAAGAATTTCTACTGGCTGGTCATCAAACTTCTCTGTTGGAATATCTTGCTAAAGCCTCTTTTAAAAATCCCCCGAGTCCAATCGTACACCAAAAATTGACTGAAAGCTTTGAAAATTATCTTCAAGTCGGAGGCATGCCCGAGGTCGTTTTACATTTTTTTTCTAAAAAAGATTGGGAAAAAAATTTGGAAAATCTCTACTATGCCTATTTGCGTGATTTTTCTCGTATCTACGGAGAAGAAAAGGTCGCCTATTTTGAAGCCTGCCTCAAAACCACCGCCGCTTTATTGGGCTCCCCTTTTAAAAACACTCAGGTTTCACAGTTTTTAGACGGAGGAAAAAATGCCTGGATCATCGAAGCCCTCAGTCAATTAGAACTCTGGAGAATGCTTATTAAATCCGACCAAAAAGGGGGTAAGGCTTCCAATCAATTTCACCCTAAACGCTATTTATTTGACCATGGATTGGCAAAACGTTTAAGGGAAATGGCACTTCCCAAATTAAGCTTTTCTAAACTCATGGGCAAAGAGACTCTAGGAGGTTTATTAGAAAACATGGTCGCTATCGAATTGTTTCGGCAGAACCCACTCTCACCCTTAGTCGGCTATAAAAAATCCTCTTCGGGAACCGAAATCGACTTCATGTTCAAACTCAAGGAAGCTACGCTGCCCTTAGAAGTCAAATCCGTCGCCCAAGTTAAGAAAACTCATCTCAAAGGGCTCAAAGGCTATCTAGAAATGGGGCTAAGCCCATTGGGAATCGTCATTTCTTTATCGCCTTTAGAAACCTTTCATTTAAACAAAAAAACAAAAATTTATAATATCCCCTTTTATTTATTGGAGCGCCTGGATGCGCTCACTCAAACACTCATTTCCTAAACCAACTTTTCTGCCTGTGCTTGATTACGCAAGAATCTTGACTTTATTTTAGCTCAAGATTAGCAAACACAGCATGAATGACGCCCTATTATCCACATTACAAACTTTGATTCCTGATAAAAAAACCATCACAAATTGTGAAAAGCTTTTTGGCGAGGCCTCGTACCGTGAGTATTACCGCGTTCATACGGCTGAACGGTCTTATATTTTAATGAAGCTGCCAGCCGGGGCCCACAGCATTGCCGAGGAAGTCACGCAGCGGCCCAGCACTTTTGAGTCCGACGAAATGCCTTTTTTAAACATCGCGCGCTATCTGCAAAAAGCCGGTCTTCCGGCACCCCAAGTGGTCGCGACTCAGTTGGACCAAGGCATGATTTTACTAGAAGACTTGGGAGATAAGTCTCTGGAAAGTTTGGTAATAGAAGCCAATAGACTGCAGCAAAATTTCTTTTACCAACAGGCCATTGACCTGTTGTTGCAATTTCAGCAAGCTGGAAAAGAAAATCCCGACTCCGATTGCATTGCCTTTCATCGCAGTTTTTCGGCAGAACTTTTAGAATGGGAGCTGCAACATTTTGTGGAATACGGCATTGAGGACCGCTTTCAAATTCAACTGAGTCAAAAAACGCAAAAGCATTTAAAAGAAATTTTTAAAGAGATCGCAAAACAAATTGTGCAAATTCCCTACAGTTTGACGCACCGGGATTTTCAATCCCGCAACCTTTTAATGCATGGCTATGATTTTTACTTGATTGATTTTCAGGACGCCCTCAAAGGCCCGCCGCAATATGATCTAGTGGCTTTATTACGCGACTCCTATATTGAACTGACATGGGAACAAGTCACTCAACTGGGGCATCACTATTTTAGCCAAGCCAAGAGCAGGGGCCTTTTAGATATGGACGAAGCAAGCTTTTGGCAGGGCTTTCATTTGATCACACTGCAACGTAAACTTAAAGATACGGGGCGTTTTCAATTTATCAAAACTGTTAAAAACAATCCCAAATTTTTACCCCACGTGCCTGCATCGTTAAATTATGTCAAACAGGCCTTTTCTCAATTGCCCCAGTATCAAAATTTGCAAGAAATTTTTGCAGAGTCTGTTGCTGAGTTAAGGTGAAGAAACTATTCATGGTTCGGTTCTGGCTATATCGTCTTGATAAAATTTCATTTCTGTACATAATTGCTTTATGGCTTTTATTGAGTTGTTAGCTGAGATTGTCAGAGCATAAAAAGAATCGTTTTCAAGACCAATCAGATATTAAGGCCTTAAAAAAAGT